>NZ_JBFRJZ010000044.1:0-177356 GCF_041469125.1 Vibrio sp. 10N.286.51.E5
AGTTACTTTTAATAACGGCGTGATTGGCGAAACCTTTAGGAAAAAAACAACAAATTTAAAGAAATAGCGGTAAAACAGAAGAAAGCGTGACTGGTCGTAAAATTATCGAAAAAAGATGAGAAAATCGCTAAAGTTGCCGGGAAGTCAGTCGAGTGAGAAATTGTATTTTTATTCGCCAAAAAGCACCGACCAAGCTGAAATGCTTTTATAAGATTGTAGGTAATTCATTAACCTAATAACGTTAAAGCTAGATTCGGCGCTTGCTTGGCTTGAGCGAGTATCGTTGTGCTCACTTGCTGCAGTATTTGTTGCTTGAGCATTTGAGTGGTTTCTTTGGCGTAGTCGGTATCTTTGATTCGACTGTTTGATGTCGCCAAATTCTCATGAACGTTTTCAAGATTGTTAATGGCATGATCAAAGCGGTTTTGCATTGCCCCTAATTCAGAGCGATGGCTATCGACATACTTCATCGCCGTATCCAAAATAGAGACGGCGCGCTGAGCACCACCCACATCCGTTACATTGATGTCATTAACTGACTCGTAATAGCCCGCTGACATCGAAAGCTCACTGGCTAATGAACCTGAAAAAGAGATGGTACCCGCGGTATCTTCACCTGACATATAAATCTGAAGTTGTCCGTCATCATTAACAGAAGCCGATAAGAGATCCGTTTGACCATTAATGTAAGTCGCCAACTCTTCGATATCATCGCCCGCTTTCGCGTTGATGGTGATCTCTTGTGGCTGACCAAAACGATCGGTAAACGACATCGTCATATCATTCTGGTTTGATTTCACTTCCCATGAATCACTGGCCATGCCATTAGCAACGTAGCTAAAGCCGCCCATGTTGATGTCATCAGTACGCATGCTTTTCAAACCAATCTGCACAGCTTCGCCCGAACTGCCGCCGATTTGAAACGAGGTGTGCCCAAAACTGCCGTTAAGGAGTTTTTTACCACCGAATGAAGTGGTTTCGGCAATTCGATTCAGCTCGTCATTTAACGCGGTGACTTCTTCTTGAATAGCGATTCGTTCCGATGAACTATTCGAGCCGTTACTCGCTTGTAGGGATAAGTCTCGCATGCGCTGCATGATATTAGTGGTTTCATTCATAGCTCCTTCTGCAGTCTGCATAATGGAGATACCGTCGTTAGCATTTCGAACAGCAACATCAATGCCACTCATCTGTGCTTCCAAGCGGTTCGAAATTTGTAGCCCTGCAGCATCGTCTTTAGCGCTGTTAATACGACTCCCTGAAGCCAAGCGCTCCAAAGATTGGTTCAGCATGTTATTGGCATTAGAGAGGTTTCTCTGGGCCACCAGCGCTGAGACATTGGTATTAACAGTTATAGCCATAGACCTTCGCTTACAAAAAGAGGAATAAAACTCACGATTGCTCTTATATCGACCAGTTCATATAAAGCTTTAATAAAAAAGGAGCCCTGAGGCTCCCTTTCTTTGCTGCAGATGAGGTGATTTACTTAATCGTTAATACACTCAACATGTCAGTTGAAGGTGCAAAGTAGTAAGCGCCAGTCACTGCTTTGGTAAAGCGAAGCAGTTGGTCTGTTTTGCCATCTGTTGCGCCGTACATGCTCTCTAACATCGCATCGAAGTTATGACGAACGTTACAGTAAGCAATGAACAATAAGCCGTGGTCGCCCGTAGCAGTACCGTAAGGTAGACTGTGGCGAACAATCTTAAGCCCCTTGCCTTCTTCTTTGATATCCACACGGCCAACGTGAGACGCCGCAGGAACATCATCTAACTCAATTGAATCAGGTTTAGTTCGGCCAATCACTTTCTCTTGTGCCGATACATTCAAACGATTCCAAGCTGGCAGGTTATGCACAAAACGCTGCACCATTACATAACTACCACCAGCGAATTCCCCCTCAGGCACAATAGCGACTTCAGCACGTTGTGCGTCTTTCGGGTTTTCAGTGCCATCAACAAAGTCTGTCATGTCACGAGAGTCTAGGAAGCGATAACCATAAGTTTCATCAACCACTTCAACATCAGCTGCTACTTCAGATAGCAATTTACGCAAGATAAAGAAGTGCAGATCATGTCGGTTTGAATGACAGTGAATCAGAACGTCAGACAGTGTGCTCGGTGCTGTGATATCACCTTCACCCAGCACAGGGAAGTCGATCAGATCAGCGGGCGCTGCTTGCTCGAACCTATCCCAAAAAGCTTTTGAGAACGCAACCGATGCCGTTAAGTTCGCATCAGGCTGAGTTTGGTTTAGTTCGTCGATTAGAGTCGGAAGCTTTTGAATTTCTGCTAGTACATTAGCAGTATTAGCGTTCACTTTAAGTTGAACGT
This sequence comes from Vibrio sp. 10N.286.51.E5, assembly GCF_041469125.1. Taxonomy (NCBI): domain Bacteria; kingdom Pseudomonadati; phylum Pseudomonadota; class Gammaproteobacteria; order Vibrionales; family Vibrionaceae; genus Vibrio; species Vibrio sp. 10N.286.51.E5. The sequence goes on from NZ_JBFRJZ010000044.1 coordinate 2,334, forward strand.
AAAGCGCGAAAGGCCCAGCTTCAGGCAAAATAGCACTTTGAACGTTAGGCTGCTCATTTGAAACATTAAGCATAGATTATTCCTTCCAGTTTTAGCTTCTAAGTATAATTGTGAATGGGACAAATGTTTTGATGAGAATCAGTCTTCGAGCTCAACCACTTTAAAGCAATCCCTTGCAGCATGGCTATTGGTTAGATAAAGCGCTAACCACAGCAGCAACAATAGGGTGATGCCATTTGACCAACGGAACCATCCGTTATCCAAATAGATTAAATAAATCGTATGGGAGCCCTGTGCCAAGATAGCCATCATGGTAACCCAACGTCCCCATGACACGACTTTGTTAAGGCGCTTTCTATCTGGCGATCTTAGCCCAAATAACCACATCAGCAGCAAACTAGGCACACTCAACGCGATCCCGACATAAAACATCTGATGGTCTGGGTAGATTATCTCAAGAATATCGGTTCCCGATTCTCGGCTTGCGCCTGCAACAATGAAAACGACCAAGGCTTTCGCAAGAAACAACCAACCTAGCCAGAGCAAGATTGGAGCTTTCAAAAAGCCGTGCTTGTCGTATTGTTCTATGGAGTACCGCACAAATCTCACTTTCACTTATTTTCAAACCAACACTTTAACGCAAATCATTCATACTTAACTAGCTTTGCGTTATCTTAGTAGCCAATCCGTTTTAATTGTCGAACTCAGTATGAAAAACAAAACTAATACGCCCTCTGTTGAATCTCAACAGGAAGCACTGAAGATAGCCAAAGCGACTCAAAAGCCAGCTCAAACCAAAGAACAAACTAAACTGATTACTCAGGGTATCGAGAAAGGCATCGCACTGTACAAGAAACAGCAAAAAGAACGCAGCCGCCAAGCCGATAAAGCGAAGAAGCGCGTACAGAAAGAAAAACAGACTCAACAAGCTAATCAACACCAAGAAGACACGATCGAAACAAGTGTTGAAACACCATCAAATCACGCCACTAAACTGCCGTGGTTACTACTGTTCGCAAGCTGGGTAGGCTTCGCGATTTATTTGATGCAATAGCAGGGTAAACGTATGAAAAAGGAATTAGTCGCTTTGGCTATGAGTGGCATGTTACTCGGGTGTACCAAACCCACATCAACGCCTCATAGTAAAGCGGACAAGGTACAAATGGATTACCACGGCCTGATTAACATCGAGCAGTGTGAGTATAAAGGGGAAATCACTGGCAGCGAAGGTCATTGGTACAGCTACTTGTTCTTTCCCAATGACACCCTGATTCAAGGTGCGATGAATGAGCTTAAATCGAATGCCATTGAGCTAGGCGCAGACACCGTCATCTTTACCCTACCCCAAGATTTCAGCACTTCCGTGACTATGCTTGGTACCGCCTACCTGTGCGAGTAAGCAACTAAAGCGGCATATCGATATGCTTTGATTTTATGACACCCAAAAGAAAGCCAGCTTTCGCTGGCTTATGCACTAAATCCAAGGCTTGTTGCTATATCGCCTTTACGCTGGATAACCCATTGACTGTCAAATGGCCCCCAGTCGGATAACTGGTAATAGCCATCATTATGACGTCGCCCATCTTGAACAAACATAAGTTCGATACCGATCCCCGGTAACGCCTTGAGTACATCTTGAATAGTACGACGAGGCCACCCCGTTTTTTCGATGAGTTTAGGCACATTTGGCCTATCAAGGCTTTCCACTAACAATGCTAAATATAGCCGCCTTGCAAAAACAGGACTCAACTCCATTGACACCTCCTATATATGTGCAGCTCAATTATTTCTTTTTTCGCTGACAACATGTTGAGGCTGATCAATAAGTCTCCAATAGTGACATTTTCTTACGCTTTTTTTTCACTCTATGAAATATTCATCACTCTATTTTGTCTGAGTTGCTGCTTCCTGATAGGATTCAACTCATAACAATGAAATAAAATCACTCAAAGGAAGAATAATGACTATCACTATGTTTGGTATTCCAAATTGCGACACTATTAAAAAAGCAAAGAAATGGCTCGAAGCTGAAGGTATCGAGTTCGAATTTCACGATTATCGCAAACAAGGCATCAACACAGAGCTAGTAACAAACTTCTGTTCTGAGCTAGGTTGGGAGCTTGTGCTAAACAAACGTGGGACAACTTATCGCCAACTTCCTCAAGAGCAAAAAGACACGTTAACGGAAGAAAAAGCAGTGGCTTTGCTTGTTGAGCAACCAGCAATGATCAAGCGCCCAATCTTAAAAGTAGATGGTAAGCTTCACATCGGATTTAAAGCAGACCAATACGCGGCTATTTTTTCTTAGGCCGTTGTATTCACATAGACAGACAACTGGACGTTGATCATTGAATCAGCTTCTAAAAATTAATGACTAGACGTTTTATTTAAACAAGGAATTCAAGGATGACAGATAGCCCAACTTTGGCTCTGGCAAAAGACCTAATCAGCCGTCAATCGGTAACACCAGAAGATGCAGGCTGCCAAGACCTGATGATTGAACGCTTAAAAGCACTCGGTTTTGAAATCGAAGTGATGGTATTTGAAGATACGACCAACTTCTGGGCTCGTCGTGGTACTGAAGCGCCTCTGTTTGCTTTTGCTGGTCACACTGATGTGGTACCTGCAGGCCCAATCGAACAATGGAACACTAAGCCATTCGAACCGACTATCGTAGACGGTTTCCTACATGGCCGTGGCGCTGCTGATATGAAAGGCTCTCTGGCTTCAATGATTGTTGCCGTCGAGCAGTTCATTGCCAAACACCCAGACCACACAGGCTCAATTGGTTTCCTGATCACTTCAGATGAGGAAGGTCCTTTCATCAACGGTACTGTACGTGTTGTTGAAGCATTAATGGCGCGCGGTGAAAACATCGATATGTGTATCGTTGGTGAACCATCGAGCACTGAGTTCGTGGGTGATGTCGTGAAGAACGGCCGTCGTGGCTCTATCACTGGCGACCTAACGATTAAAGGCACACAAGGTCATGTTGCCTACCCTCACCTAGCAAACAACCCAGTACACAGCTCTCTGCTTGCTATTAATGAGCTAGCAACAACTGAGTGGGATAAAGGTAATGATTACTTCCCGCCAACCAGTTTCCAAATTCCAAATGTGAGTGCGGGTACTGGTGCTTCAAACGTGATCCCTGGTGAGTTTAATGTTCAGTTTAACCTACGCTTTAGTACAGAGTTAAGCAACGACATCATCGTTGAGCGCATCACAACGACACTCGACAAGTATGATTTCGAATACGACCTAAGATGGACATTCAATGGCGACCCGTTCTTAACAGACGCAGGTTCACTGCTTGATGCTATTGTTGATGCAGTGGGTCACGTCAATGATGTGAAACCAGCACTGCTAACGACTGGCGGTACATCTGATGGTCGCTTTATTGCACGTATGGGCGGACAAGTGGTTGAACTAGGCCCTGTGAATGCAACGATTCACAAGGTTAACGAATGCGTGAAGGTAGCCGATTTAGAAAAGCTAACTGACATGTACGAAAGAACATTAGTGAACCTATTCGCTAAATAGTCTTTCATCAGCGATTCATAGCATCCAATTATTGAGAGACTCGTTATGACACCAGAGCAGCTTACCGGACAATCAGATTCTCATCTAGAGCCTAGCCTGATCGGCACCAAGACCTTCTTGGTCCACAGTGAGGTTAAGAATGACCTGAATAATTTGATTGAAGCTGCTCAGCTCGCTGGTTTTAAAATGGAGATTGCCAGTGGCTTTCGCGACTATGAAAGGCAATCTCTGATTTGGAACCGTAAGTTTTCTGGCGAAGCTCCGATATTAGATTCAGAAAGCCAACCTCTTGATGCTTCAAAACTGACCGAACAACAAAAGCTATCGGCTATCCTGAGATGGTCTGCGCTTCCCGGCGCGAGTCGTCATCATTGGGGTTGTGACTTCGATGTCTTTGCTCGTAACCACTTACCTGAAGGCATACATCTGCAATTAGAACCATGGGAATACCTTACTGGCCACCAGCAATCGTTTTACCAATGGCTATCAGTTCATGCTGCACAATTTGGTTTCTTCTTTCCTTACCGCCAAGATTTGGGTGGTGTGGCGATCGAACCATGGCATATCAGCCATCGCAAAGTATCGGAGTCGTGTTTATCACAGTTATCTCCGACTTTACTTGGCAAGCAACTCCAATCTAAGCCAGTATTAGGGTATGAGATTATTATGGAGCAGCTAGACGAGATCTATGCACGCTTCGTAGCGAATATCAGTCATTAGGAGCGCTTATGTTGGAGTGGCTTACAAACCCTTGGGTTATCATCATCATCGTAGTTAGCGTTGTTGTGGGTAACATCGCAGCGCTCAAACAGACAGCCAATATGGATCTGACGGGGCGTGGTAAAACTGAGCGAGATTTAGATAAGCTCAATCGCTCGGATAAACTTAACCAAGAGAAAGCTGAAAAAGAAGAATCCAAAGACAATAAAGACGCATAGCCTTTTGCTTTGGCTAATCAGCTTGATTGACCAATTTTGATTGACCAATGTAGCCTGATGACAACGAATACAATAAAAAAGAGGACACAGTGTGTCCTCTTTTTTATTTGCTTTTGCTAATCACAAGGCTGATTTAACTCAGCTTGTGACGGCTTGAATGACTACTCAGCTTTCGCTTCTTTGTCATCTTTGGTTTGGTCAGCAATATGCGCTAATACCGGAACCATAGACTTAAGCAGCTCTTCTTCTACTGGCTTACCTGATGCATCTGTTACGTTGATTGACGTACGGTTGCCAAGGTCACCAAATAGGAAGTTGTAAGTGCCTGGCGCTAAGTCGATAGGCTGTAGGCCAATTTCTTCCCAGAACTCATCATCTGGTGCTGCGTACTTCGCCTTCACCGTACCCTGAGATTGATTGCGTTCTTCAAGCTCAAAGCCCATTTCAGGCAACAAGTTAGGCAGACGCTGCCAGAATACATTGTATGGCGTACGAGCAATAATCACAGGGAAACCACTACGGTCAGCACCCATTGAAATTGGAATACGCTTCACCAACTCTTGCGCTTTCAGCGCCGCTTCAGCACGAAGGTTTTCATCGTACTTAGCCATAACTAGGTTGGTCAGGAACGCGTTGTAACGCTCTTTATTGGTTGCCGTTACTGTTTTCTCTTCAGTACCTTCACGCCAATCAATCAGATTAATCTTGAAGCCATGACGGTTGTTTGCTTGGAAGCGAGAGATAGAGTAACGACTACCAATCTCTACGTCTTCATCTTCAGAAACCCAAGTTACCCAATCGGTCTCAATCTCATTCTCTGATTGCTCACGAATACCAATACCACGTTGAGCCAGCATATCTACAGCCGTTTGCCACACGCGGTCTGCCTCTTCTGCGCGAAGAAGCCATAGTGTCACTTCACCGTTTTGACGCTCAGCACGAGCACCCGGGATCAGTTCAAGAACCTGTTGCGGTGGACGAATATCCACTTCACGACCAGTACCACCACTGAATTCACCGCTTGGGATGTCAAAATTTGGGTAGAACTGAGGCTGAGCATCTACAGGCAATTGCCATTGTGAAAACTCAGGTGTTTCTAAGTATTCGAAATCATCTTTGGCTTGGCGACGTTGAGTCGGGTTGCCAGAACATGCTGTAAGAACGAAAACAGCCAGTGACCCAATCACTAGCTGGTGAGAATACTTCATTTATACTCCTAAATGCCGAAGGTTCGCTTCGGCATCACTTCATACGTTTTAGTAAATGCACGCTTCAGTCATTGCTTGAGCAACAACAGGTTGAACTGGCTCTGACAGTTCAGTCAGCGGTAGACGTAAGCCACCTTCAGCAATCAGACCCATTTTATGAACCGCCCATTTTACGGGAATAGGGTTAGACTCAACGAACAAATTCTTATGTAGAGGCATCAAACGCTCATTGATCGCTTCCGCTTCTTCAAACTTACCTTCTTTTGCTAGCTTGAACATGGTTGCCATATCAGCGGCTGCAACATTGTTCGTTACAGAGATCACGCCATCGCCACCACGCTTAACAAATTCTAGGCCTGTTAAGTCATCACCACTTAGTAAGATAAAGTCTTCGCCACAAAGTTCACGGTGAATTGCAATTCTGTCGAGATCACCCGTCGCATCTTTCAGTGCAACGATGTTTTCGATCTCAGCAAGACGAGCAACCGTTTCTGGCAACAAGTCTACCGCAGTACGACCTGGAACATTGTATAGAATTTGTGGAACGTCACTGACTTCAGCAATCGCTTTGTAGTGTTGGTACAAACCTTCTTGAGTCGGTTTGTTGTAGTAAGGCGTTACGCTCAGGCAACCAGCAATACCAGAACCATTCAACAAACGGCTGAATAGAACAGATTCATGAGTTGCATTTGCACCTGTACCAGCGATAACGGGAATACGACCATCAGCAAATTCAACGATCTTGTTGACGACTTTGACATGCTCTTCAATAGTGAGTGTTGAAGACTCACCTGTTGTGCCAACCGCAACCAGACCATCACTACCTGCAGCAATATGGTGCTCAACTAACTTTTTAAGGCTGTCGAAATCCACTTCACCATCTGTATTAAATGGCGTAACTAGCGCAACGATACTTCCTGAAAACATGTCTATCTCCCTTAATTTATTCTTTTTGCATGTTACTGTAAGCCAATCAATAAACACAAGACATTAAAGTGGCTTACCGGCAACATCTGCATTAAATATTGTCGTATGTTTGAGGTAAAACGACTTCTAACGGCGTTCTACCTAGAATTTGGGTAACCTGCACTCAATCTAGCGGATAGCACATCACTGGATGTCAGTAACAAGTAAGCTGTGCTCTCATCGCTCTATCTCATTTTTTAACGCGCTCGATATTCTTATCATTGGTTGCATGTTCGAAGCAAGGTCGCACATAAAAAGCCCCGCACGCACGCTTATTCCACGAGCTAACTGTGCTAACATGCATGAATCAATGGAATATAAAGAGACGTGATTTTATGACTCAACATCTAGTAATCACAGCTGTGGGCACTGATCGCCCAGGTGTATGCAACCAAGTGGTTCATTTAGTCAACCAATCAGGCTGTAACATTATTGATAGCCGTATCGCCCTGTTTGGCGAAGAATTTACGCTTATCATGCTGCTGTCTGGAAAGGCAAACAACATTACCCGCGTTGAAACCACCTTGCCCTTGCTTGGACAAGAGCACGACTTGATTACGATTATGAAGCGAACCTCAACTCATGATGTTATTGAGAACTCTTACACAGTAGAGGTGTTCGTTGAGTCAGACGATAAAATCGGACTTACTGAGCAGTTTACCCAGTTCTTCGCAGACCGAAACATCGGCCTCGATTCGTTAAGTGCACGAACCATCAATAAATCTAAGGTTCAACTCGACAACGACCAATTCCATATCTCTATTACCGCTTCTGTGCAATCAGAATGTAATTTGATGCAGCTACAAGAAGAATTCGATTCGCTGTGTCAGAGCCTATCAGTCCAAGGCTCGCTCAACTTTATCAAAAACAGTCTTTAAAAAGGAAATGTCATGAATACGCTAACGGCTGGTGTTCCAGCACCTGCTTTTTCTCTTCCAGATCAAGATGGCAATATCGTATCTCTTGGTGACTTCAAAGGTAAAAAAGTACTTTTCTATTTTTACCCTAAAGCAATGACTCCAGGTTGTATTGTGCAAGCGGAAGGCCTGCGTGATATCAAAACACAGCTTGATGACCTAAACGTGGTTGTTCTAGGTGTGAGTGTTGACCCAGTAAAACGTCTACCAAACTTCGTTGAGAAGAAATCTCTAAACTTCACCCTGCTATCTGATGAAGACCACAGCGTTGCTGAACAGTTTGGCGTTTGGGGCGAGAAAAAATTCATGGGTAAAATCTACGACGGTCTGCACCGTATTAGCTTCCTAATTGATGAAGAAGGTCAGATTGAACATGTCTTCAACAAGTTCAAGACTAAGACTCACCACGAAGTGGTTCTAGATTACTTCAATCAAGAAGCTTAAGGGCGATTTGAGTGAGTTAATGACTTAGATTCATCACTTTCTAAGGCAATAGCAACACTCATTAAGCTAATGATTAAGCTAATTATTAAGCTAATTATTAAGCTAAGAGCAAAAAGGCCGAACATCATGGATGTTCGGCCTTTTTCTATAACAAGATCAATTACTTTTGATGTTCGGGGTCATCGTCTAATGCGTGACTCGGTAAGGCATTCCAAACCGCCTTAACTAACGTTGCCAACGGGATAGCAAAGAACACGCCCCAGAATCCCCACAGTCCACCAAACACTAACACGGCAACAATAATGGCCACTGGGTGCAGGTTCACCGCTTCAGAGAAAAGAACAGGAACGAGCACGTTACCATCTAGCGCTTGGATAATACCGTAAGCGAGAAGCAACCAGTAAAACTGAGGCTCTAATCCCCACTGGAACAGGCCTACAATCGCCACAGGAACAGTCACAGCTGCCGCGCCGATATAAGGGATCAGTACCGAGAAGCCAACCGCGACAGCCAACAAGACTGAATAACGCAGATCCAGAATCGCAAAGGTTACGTAGCTAACACCACCAACAATTAAAATCTCTAAGACTTTACCGCGAATGTAGTTCGAGATTTGCTGGTTCATCTCTTCCCATACTTTGGTCGCTAAACGACGATTTCGAGGAAGTACACCGCTCGCCATTCTGATCATCTCTTCTTTGTCTTTTAACAAGAAGAAAATAAGCAGTGGTACAAGAATCAAGTAAACCGCTAAGGTCGCTAAGCTCACAAGAGAAGCAAGAGAACCTTTGACAACACTTTCACCAAAACCTAACGCTTTGTTCTTGGCGTTAGACATAATGGACTCAACGATCTGCAGGTTAGCTAATTCTGGATAGCGTTCAGGAATCGTCGCAATGAAGTTTTGCAAGCTGCCATACATGCTTGGGATATCATTAATTAGATTGCCCACTTGTTGCCAAATGGTTGGTACCAAGCCAAAGATCGCAAGTAGCATCACGCTAAAGAACATCATGATCACCAACATCACCGAAGGCGTTCTTGGAACACCGAGTCTTTGAAGTTGGGTAACAGGCCACTCAAGCAAATAAGCCAACACAATTGCAACCAAGAGTGGCGCAATTAGGTGACCAAAGAAGTAGATCGTAATAAAGCCGAAGAGAATGATGGCAACCAAACTGACAGCATGGGGATCAGAGAAACGTCGTTTATACCAACGATTGACCATTTCAAGCATCTGACTGCAATTCCTTTTTAGTGACGAGGAGATGATGGTAATTAGAGCAAACCTCAGTGATGACGTCATAGGCTTGCTTAGACAAATAAGTAACAATATCTTTCATCGAACTGTTATCAGACACATAAATTGACAATGACTGCCCTACTTCTAACTTTACACTGTGACGCTTGGCTAATAATAGCGCCATTGGACAGCGCTCTTGGCGTAAATCTAGAATATTAGGTGTCATTCTTGAGCTCGATGCTTATTATAAGGGTCGTATTGTAATCTGTTTTTGAAAACGCGCCATCATTCATTCATCCTCCTTCATGATAGCGCACGCACTTGGCAAAGGTTAAATCAGATAAAGAACCAATTTCCATTGCACTTGTCTTACTGTCAGAAGAAACGGAGTATTACTGACTAATATGTTTAAACGCGCTCGCTCAATTGCTTGCTTATGCATCGCAGCTACATTAAGCACCCCAACTATGGCGAATACCAATAGTTTGGAGCTACCAGATATCGGTACCGCTGCTGGCGGCACACTCACTATCGACCAAGAGCTTATCTATGGTGATGCCTACATGCGCATCATCAGAAGTAGCCAGCCTATCGTAAACGACCCAGTTCTAAATCTATATATTGATACTCTTGGCCATCGTCTGGTCGCGAACGCAAATGATGTAAAGACACCTTTCCAGTTCTTTATGATCCGTGACCGCAACATCAACGCCTTTGCTTTCTTTGGTGGTTATGTTGCTTTGCACTCAGGTCTATTCCTGCATGCACAATCTGAAAGTGAATTAGCTTCTGTATTAGCGCACGAAATCGCGCACGTAACCCAACGTCACTTAGCGCGTAGTATGGAAGACCAAGCGCGCCGCTCTCCAGCAACCATTGCAGCGCTAGCAGCCTCTGTATTACTGGCAATTGCAGCTCCTGAAGCCGGCATTGCAGCCCTAACGGCAACGACTGCGGGTAATATGCAAAGCCAAATCAACTACACCCGTAGTAATGAAAAAGAAGCCGACCGCTTTGGTATCAACACGCTAGCAAAAGCTGGGTTTGATGTGAATGCGATGCCACGTTTCTTTGGCCGTTTAGCTGATGAATATCGCTATGCGAGCACACCACCGCCAATGCTACTGACTCACCCATTACCAGAAGACCGAATTACCGATTCACGTGCTCGTGCTCGTAGTTACCCGCCACTGAAACTGGCTCCCTCTCTGGACTACCACCTAGCAAGAGCCCGCATTGTTGCGCGCTATGCTGGCATTAATAATGATGCTGCTCTTGATTGGTTTGAGCGTCAGCTAAAGAAAGCCCCTAAAGCTTTGGTTCCGTCATTAGAATATGGCCAAGCACTGGTTTACCTAGACTCTAAAAAATTAGACAAAGCAGAGCCCATCCTGAACAAGCTGATTAACAGCGATCCAACCAACCTGTTTTATCTAGATGCTATTTCGGATCTGCACATCGAGAAGAAGCAGCCTGAGATTGCGATTAAAGAACTTAAATCGGCACTGGTTCGTCAACCAAACAACCCGGTTCTGACCATTAACTACGCCAACGCACTGATTGAAAATGAAGATCTTCAAGAAGCGGTTCGCGTATTGCAGCGTTACACGCACGATAACCCGAATGACACCAATGGCTGGCACTTACTTTCAAAAGTAAATACGAGCCTTGGTAATAGCGACGAAGAACTGGCTGCTCGTGCAGAAATTTTGGCACTGCAAGCCAACTGGAACAAAGCGATTCAGTACTACACGCAAGCAAGCCAAATCGCAGAATTAGGAAGCCTAAAACAAGCACGCTACGACGCTCGAATTGATCAGCTAATGATTCAACGAGAGCGCTTCTTGTCGCTACAATAGAGTGTTTACTGGTAACGCTCGTTGCCAGTATAAAAAGAAAGCTCAACGTTACACAAAAAAAAGAAGTCACCTATGGTGGCTTCAGCTAAACAATTAAATCAAAAATAATAATGAGGAAGAACCATGTCTGTCGTGATTTATCATAACCCACGCTGCTCAAAGAGCCGTCAAACTCTAGAAGTGCTTCAGGAAAACGGCGTACAGCCAGAGGTAATCAAATACCTAGAGACTCCGTTAACAGTTGAACAGCTGAAAGTACTGTTCACTCAGCTTGGTTTTGACAGTGTTCGCGACATGATGCGCACCAAAGAAGCGGACTACAAAGAAGCAAACCTTGGTGATGCTTCAGTCACTGATGAAGATCTTTTCGCCGCGATGGCAACCAATCCAAAACTGTTTGAGCGCCCAGTCGTTGTCGCGAACAACAAAGCAAAAATTGGTCGTCCACCAGAGCAAGTGCTAGAGATTCTGTAATCCAATATGAGCATTAACATTCTTGTTCTTTACTACAGCCGCCACGGCAACACACAAGCTCTAGCAAGGCAGATTGCACGAGGGGTTGAGTCTATCCCAAACTGTGAAGCCATGTTAAGAACGGTGAACGACGTGTACACAGTAGAAGAGCAGCCTGATTCACGCTATCAACCAACCGATCCTATTGCCTCGTTACAAGAGCTTCGATCTTGTGATGGTTTGGCGCTAGGCAGTCCGGTTTGGTTTGGTAACATGGCCGGGCCAATGAAGCACTTTTGGGATAGCACGACATCAATGTGGATCAATGGTGATCTCATCGATAAGCCAGGTTGTGTATTTACCTCTTCTTCATCATTGCATGGTGGTCAAGAGACAACACAACAAAGCATGATGTTGCCCCTGCTTCATCACGGCATGTTAGTCGTGGGCATCCCCTACTCAGAACCGGCGCTGCACACCACTCAAACTGGTGGTACGCCTTATGGTGCAAGCAGTACTGGAGAGAGCGCTTCACTTAGCAAAGAAGAGATTGAGTTGGCGCAAAACCTAGGTAAACGCCTAGCGCGCATCGCAATAAATCAGAAGGGAATTTCTCAATGATGTATATGCCAGAGAAGGCTATGTCTCCCAAAACCAAGCTATTTCGCTACCTTGCTTTAGCGGGCAACTTGTCGCTTTTATTCTGGGTGGTGGCTTGGCAGATGACGCTTTCACCGCACCCTCATCTCAGTAATGTCACACTGGCGATTGCTTGGGCTATCCCGCTGTTATTGCCATTACCGGGCATTTTAGCAGGAAAACCTTATACGCACGCATGGGCAAATTTCGTCTTGATGCTCTATTTCCTACACGCATTAACTATCTTGTATGTAGACGATGGTGAACGTTTATTAGCGGCTGTAGAACTGCTTCTGACGACTCTAGGTTTCGCGGGCAATATCTTATTTACTCGCTTTAGAGCCAAAGAGTTAGGCATCAAGTTGAAGCGTCTTTCTGAAGTAGAAAAGAGAGAAAAAGCTAAGTTCGAGCAATAATATTGAGCCCATGCTTTTAAACTGACCGCTTACAAACAAAAAGCCCTGCGAGATTGCTCTTGCAGGGCTTTTTTCAAGTTTTCATTTCAATCAGTCATGTCAGCTGACAATTATGAGCGAACCCACTCGTATACCAAGCTTGGCTTAGCATGTACTGGCGCAGTGATGGTTAGATCTTCTGTACTAGAATCCTCTAACGTTGCGTCAGGCGTATTCGTTAGCTCAGCATCCTCAGATACCTCGTTGCCCTTAATCACTTGTACGCCTGAGTCAGTTTCGTCACCAACGACTTCAGCAGCGTCTGTTGAATCATCACCTACAGACATTGTGTTGTCTTGAGTTTCAAATTCAGGGCTCACTTCAGGCTCAATGTAAGATTCTTCAACCTTCGCAACTTGGCGAATACTTGCTACTTCTTGCTCAAACTCTTGTTGAGTCGACAATAAGTGAATTCGGAAAGTGACTTCGTTATTCTGAATCTTCAGAATATCTAGGCTTGCCACCGAGTTTAGACGCTTAAGTGCGTTCTCTAACTGGAAGAAGTCTTGAGCATTATTCAGGCTAATAAACTGCGTTAAAATCGATTCTGATGACTCACTCGCTACCGTCACAGCACTTTTGCCTGCGTAGTAGTTACTGATTTGGTCAACTAACTTCTTAGAAGTCGTGTCGCTGTTACCCGATAGTGAACCACTTACAGGCGATGTTGGTGCACTCGTCAATTGACTTGGCTTTTGATCGTATAGAGCCCAACGTAGGCCTGAAGATTGAGCCTTTATCACCAACACAGCATCAACAGGATAACGCTGACTCGCTTTACTGATTGGCGTAACAAAGCTACCCCACAAATCAGAAGTCGCAATACCCGTAATATCGTCAAAGTCACCCACAGGCAGCGTTAGAGGCAAGCCACGCTCTTTTGCGTTAGCTTGTAAGCTAGCTGCTAACTGTGAGTTAGAGTGTTCCCATACGATGTTCTTGTCGTAGTTGTCCTCTTCCACCAGCCAAACAAGGATGTTTGAACGCGTGTCAGGCCAGTAAGGTAACTGTGCTTGAGTCAACAGAGAACGGATTTGAGCACCGTTAAAACGCATACGCAATGTTGATTGGTCATTGCTTTCGCCAAAACTCATTTGAGACATGTACTGCGAACTCTTGCGCATCGCCTTTTGAATCGTCTCATTCGAAGCGACATCAGTTTGGCCAGTCGCACGTATCAATACCTGCTCCATACCTGTATTTCTTGCCACTTGTTCTGGCTGTTTGTCTTCAGCGTTAATCGCAACTTCAGCACTAAAAATATCTACTTGAGTTAAGGCATAACTCGGAGAGGCTAATAGTCCCATCAACAACAATGCTATGTAGCGCATACTGATCCTAATATTCAAATCTTGTGCCTAGATGATAAGCAACTATGGATTGAGGGGCAAGGTCGATAGCGCCCACTGTGTTTAATAACCACAAAATATCACCTGGCCATGATAAATCGCTCACTTATAAAATGAATTTCTAGGGCTTAGATGGATATAAAACATCACTAAGATAAATAAATTTGATCTATTTGGTGTAGCAATCGATTGCCAAGTGATAGAATCCCGCGAATTTTATTTTTCGCTTTTCATATAACGACCATTTTTAAGGACATAACATGAAAAATGCTCTGCAAGGTGCGCAAATGCTGTTTGTAGCATTTGGTGCGCTTGTATTAGTGCCGCTACTGACTGGACTTGATCCTAACGTTGCACTCTTTGGCGCAGGTATCGGTACCCTTTTATTCCAACTTATTACACGCCGTTCAGTGCCAATCTTCTTAGCGTCTTCTTTCGCATTCATCGCGCCTATCATGTTTGGTATTCAAACTTGGGGTGTAGGTGCAACCATGGGCGGCCTTATGGCGGCGGGTGTTGTGTATGTACTAATGGGCGCGTTAATTAAAGTTCGTGGCGTTGGCTTCATCCATAAACTGCTTCCACCTGTCGTGGTTGGCCCTGTGATCATGGTTATCGGTTTAGGCCTTGCGCCTGTTGCGGTTAACATGGCACTAGGTAAGACAGGCGATGGCGCAGTTCAGCTTGTTGATGCAGACGCTGCACTGTGGATCTCTTCTATTTCACTGTTAGTGACCATTGTCATCAGTGTGTTCTCTAAAGGCTTCCTTAAGCTACTACCAATCTTCGGTGGTATTGTCGCGGGTTACATCACTAGCTTGGTTTATGGCGCAGTCGACTTCACACCAGTAGCGCAAGCATCTTGGTTAGCACTGCCAAACTTCACAGCGCCAGAGTTCAACATCAACGCTATCTTCTTTATGGTATTTGTTGCGATTGCACCTGCTGTTGAGCACGTAGGTGACATGCTTGCTATCTCTAACGTGACCGGTAAAGACTACCTTAAAAAACCTGGCCTACACCGCACAATCACTGGCGACGGTGTGGCAACAATTGCGGCTTCTATGCTGGGCGCGCCACCAAACACGACGTACAGTGAAGTAACAGGCGCAGTAATGCTGACCAAAGCGTTCAACCCAGTGATCATGACTTGGGCTGCGGTAACAGCCATCGTTCTTGCATTGGTAGGTAAGCTAGGTGCACTACTTCAAACGATTCCGGTTCCTGTTATGGGCGGCATCATGATTCTACTGTTTGGTTCTATCGCAACCGTAGGCTTGAATACTCTAATTCAAAACAAAGTTGACCTGCACAAATCTCGCAACCTTGTGATTGTGGGCATTACCTTAGTCTTTGGTATTGGCGGCATGGCATTTGGCATCGGTGACTTTAGCCTACAGGGCGTAAGCTTATGTGGCATCGTAGCGATTCTACTTAACCTAGTACTTCCAGATGAG
Source organism: Vibrio sp. 10N.286.51.E5 (assembly GCF_041469125.1). NCBI lineage: Bacteria > Pseudomonadati > Pseudomonadota > Gammaproteobacteria > Vibrionales > Vibrionaceae > Vibrio > Vibrio sp. 10N.286.51.E5. The sequence continues at coordinate 17,805 of NZ_JBFRJZ010000044.1, forward strand.
CTAGGTGACAACACTGTGGTAGATAAAGCTCAAATCGATTAATGAATCGATAAGGCTAGATTCAATAGAATCACAACCTAACAAGATCAAAAAAGGGAGAGCATCGAATGCTCTCCCTTTTTATTAATACAGTTAATTCAGCGAGTTAAGGAACTGTTTAGAGTCACTTAAGCTGAAACCGAATTACTTAGTACCGAAGATCTTATCGCCAGCATCGCCAAGACCAGGAACAATGTAGCCCTTGTCGTTTAGCTTCTCATCGATTGCAGCCGTGTAAAGCTCAACATCTGGGTGTGCTTTTTCTAGAGCAGCGATACCTTCAGGAGCAGCAACAAGCACAAGAATCTTAAAGTGCTTACAACCTTTCTCTTTCATCAGGTCGATAGTCGCGATCATAGAACCACCTGTCGCAAGCATTGGGTCTACCACTAGAGCAATACGCTCATCGATGTTAGATGCAAGCTTGTTGAAGTATGGTACTGGCTCAAGTGTTTCTTCGTCACGGTAGATACCAACAACGCTGATACGTGCACTTGGGATGTGCTCAAGAACGCCGTCCATCATGCCTAGACCAGCACGTAGGATTGGCACTACCGTTACTTTTTTACCTTTAATTTGGTCAACTTCTACTGGACCGTTCCAACCGTTAATCGTCACACGCTCAGTTTCAAAGTCTGATGTCGCTTCGTATGTTAGAAGGCTACCCACTTCTGTCGCTAGCTCACGAAAACGCTTAGTGCTAATCTCACCTTCACGCATCAGGCCAATTTTATGTTTTACTAGCGGGTGTTTCACTTCAACAACTTTCATTTCCAACTCCGGCAATATTTAAACAAACCTGTAGATTATACACGAACTCTCAGGTTATTTCAGAATCTTTATTCTAATAAAAAAAACCGCGCAAACGTTTGCTCTTGGTAATCAAGCCCTGTTAGAATAGCGCCGTTTTCACATCCAACTTAAGTTCGAGGACTATCCCGTGAGTGGTAATACTTCTTCTCTAAGCTACAAAGACGCTGGTGTTGATATCGACGCAGGTAATGCACTAGTAGACCGTATCAAAGGTGCTGTTAAACGCACTCGTCGCCCTGAAGTAATGGGCGGTATTGGTGGCTTTGGCGCCCTATGTGAACTTCCAACGAAATACAAAGAGCCGGTACTTGTTTCAGGTACTGATGGTGTTGGTACTAAACTTCGCCTTGCTTTGGATCTGAAAAAACACGACACCATTGGTATCGACCTAGTGGCAATGTGTGTGAACGACTTAATCGTTCAAGGTGGTGAGCCGCTATTCTTCCTAGACTACTACGCAACAGGTAAGCTAGATGTAGATACAGCAGCAGACGTTGTTTCTGGTATTGCTGAAGGCTGTGTTCAAGCTGGCTGTGCACTAATCGGTGGTGAAACTGCTGAAATGCCAGGCATGTACGAAGGCGACGACTACGATGTAGCTGGCTTCTGTGTTGGTGTTGTAGAAAAAGCGGACATCATTGACGGCACTAAAGTAGCAGCAGGCGACGCACTTATCGCTGTTGGTTCAAGTGGTCCACACTCAAACGGTTATTCTTTAATTCGTAAAGTTCTAGAAGTTTCTGGTGCTGATAAGAGTGAAGAACTAGAAGGTCGCACTATCGGTGAGCACCTACTAGAACCTACTAAGATTTACATCAAATCGGCACTTAAGATGATTGCTGAGCATGACATTCATGCTATCTCGCACATCACAGGTGGTGGTTTCTGGGAAAACATCCCACGCGTACTTCCTGAAGGTACTAAAGCAGTCATTGATGGCAAGAGCTGGGAATGGCCTGCTATCTTCAACTGGCTACAAGAGAAAGGTAACGTGGAGACATTTGAAATGTACCGCACTTTCAACTGTGGTGTAGGCCTAGTTGTTGCTCTACCTAAAGATCAAGCAGACGCTGCTGTTGAACTACTGAAAGCTGAAGGCGAAAACGCTTGGGTTATCGGTGAGATCGCAAACGCTGAAGCTGGCGAAAAGCAAGTTGAAATCAAATAAGTGATACGCTCACTTACTTAGTTAATCAATGAGGACCTAATGGTCCTCATTTTGCTATTTAGCCCGCAGAAAACCTTAGTTTATGTAGGTACATTGTAAACAGTTCCGTTAATCAATCGTATGACCCACTCTATGAAAAACAATCACTCAAATAAAACCAGTCACTCTAAGAAAAACATCGTTGTGTTAGTTTCAGGAAGCGGAAGTAACTTACAGGCAATTTTGAATGCTTGTGATAACAATATGATTGATGCTTCAGTTAAGGCTGTCTTTTCAAACAAAGCAGAGGCTTTTGGATTAGAACGAGCGAAAACCGCAGGTGTTGACGCACATTCAGTGAATCCAAAAGACTTTGGTTCACGTGAAGAGTTCGATCATGAATTGATGATTCAGATTGATGCATACCAACCCGATTTAATCGTACTTGCGGGATATATGCGTATCCTGAGTTCAGAGTTTGTTCGTCACTATGCGGGAAAAATGGTCAACATCCACCCTTCCCTGTTACCTAAATACCCAGGCCTACACACCCACCAGCGTGCCATTGATGCACAAGATAAAGAGCATGGAACTAGTGTCCACTTTGTGACCGAAGAACTTGATGGTGGTCCTGTGATCTTACAGGCTAAGGTACCGGTATTTGAAGATGATGATGCTGATATGCTGGCAAGCCGAGTGCTTACCCAAGAACACTGTATTTACCCTATGGTCTGTAAATGGTTCGCCGAAGATCGTTTATCAATGCTAAATGGGCAAGCTGTCTTAGACGGTAAGGCATTAGGTAAACACGGTTACGCAGAAGAGTAATTCTTCAGAAACTAAATCAAATCCAAAAAAAGGCCGCTTACTGATTCATTAGTTCAGTAAGCGGCCTTTTTTTATACGGTTCAAATAATACTATTCGGAATACTTAGCTTAATGGCTCAGTTGGCGCTTGGCTTGCTACCTTCTTCGGCGCATAAGCGACATCTTCCAACGCTTGATGGTTATTGCCAATTAGCTCACCAAAATGAAACAGCGCGTATTCACCCGGCTTCATTCTAAACCACTCTTCATTGTCTGTTAGAGGCTGAGTTGCCACCACTGTAACCACATCATTAGGCGTAGTTTCTTCTTGGAAGTTAATCTCAACATCTTCATCAATCAGGCTCGCTTTACCAAAAGGTGCGCGCCTTGTTATCCAGTACAAATGGTTGGTGCAGTAGGTCATCACATACTCACCATCACTGAGTAACATGTTAAATACGCCTTTCTCTCGGAGCTGGTCACAACATTCCGCTACGAAGCGAAACATACCTTCCATATCTTGAGGTGGCTCAGGGAAACGCTCTTCAAGTTGTTTGAGTAACCAACAGAAAGAGAGCTCACTGTCTGTCTCGCCAACCGGTCTGAAACGACCACTAATCAGATCGTCGTAATCCGTTAATTGACCATTGTGAGCAAAGGTCCAATATCGCCCCCAAAGCTCACGAGTAAAAGGGTGTGTATTCTCTAGATTAACACCACCACGGTTCGCTTGACGGATATGACTGACAACGGCTTGGCTTTTAATTGGGTAGTTTTGAACCAACTCAGCGATCTTAGATTCACAGCTCGGATTCGGATCTTTGAAGGTACGAAAACCCTTTCCCTCATAAAAGGTAATACCCCAGCCATCACGATGCGGGCCAGTGTTGCCTCCACGCTGCATAAGACCAGTAAAGCTAAAACAAATATCAGTTGGCACATTCGCGCTCATACCGAGCAATTCACACATGGTTTAATCTACTCCCTATTAAAACCAATGGAGCCACAAAGCTGGGCTCCAAATGTCTGTAAAACTATTATTCCATCTCTTTTTCAACAAGCTGAATCACAATATGAATGATCTTAATGTGAATCTCTTGGATGCGATCTGCATAACCAAAGTGTGGCACTCGGATTTCGATATCAGCACAACCCGCCATTTGACCGCCATCTTTACCCGTCAATGCAATCGTCTTCATGCCTTTAGCTTGAGCAGCTTCAATCGCTTTTAGAATATTGGCAGAGTTACCTGAAGTCGACAGACCGAACAACACATCACCTTTACGACCTACCGCTTCTACATAACGAGAAAATACGTGGTCGTAGCCAAAATCATTACTCACACAAGACAGGTGGCTTGGATCTGAAATCGCAATGCCAGCGTAACCTGGACGGTTTTCACGGTATCGGCCTGTTAGCTCTTCCGCGAAGTGCATTGCATCACAGTGTGAGCCACCGTTACCACAAGAAAGCACCTTGCCTTCTTGCTTGAATGAGTCAGCAATCAGTTTTGCTGCCGCTTCAATTTGAGCGATGTTATGGTCATCACTTAGGAACTTATTCAGAACGTCAGCAGCTTCGTTTAATTCACTTTTGATTAGGTCTTGGTACATAAGGCTTATCTCTTATTTTTTTGACGTAACTTAAAGTACGCGAAATGAGAACTGAGGGTTTTCCCCTCTTTATAGCTGAGTTTACCCACAAACATGAAATAGTGTCGACACTTAAGCCCAAAGATTGCCACCTTAATTAACTTGTCGTTGTAAATCCGTCCAAATATTCGCCACCAACCTCTCACAATTAGAACTTTAACTCTATTGAGATCACTTTTTACTCACTTTGGAGTTTTACAAATATTTAATATTTTGTTTACACTTAACTGGTTAGACCTCTTACCTAAAACTTAATAACAATAAGTGATCTCTGAAAAGGAAATCGATCATGAACATATTGCTCTCCCTACTCGGCATGACCGCCATCTTAGGCGTCTGTCTTTACCATAGAGTTAGTCTGGTACGTGCATTAGTTGTATTAACCGGCGCAATGGTAGCATCAACACTGCTTGGCGGCGTGGCTGTTACTGGCTGGCTTTGCTACCTGTTAGCGGTTGCGATCTTTGCTGTACCTACCATTCGTCAGACACTGATCAGCCAAAAAGCACTCTCTTTATTTAAGAAAGTTCTACCGGCGATGTCTCAGACAGAAAAAGAAGCACTAGAAGCTGGCACAGTATGGTGGGAAGCAGAGCTGTTCAAAGGCAAACCTGAATGGAAGAAGCTTCAGAACATTGCTGACCCGAAACTCTCTGAAGCTGAGCAAGCGTTTTTAGATGGTCCAGTAAATACCGTGTGTGAAATGGTCAACGATTACCAAGTGACGCATGAGCTTGCTGATTTGCCACCAGAAGTATGGCAATACCTGAAAGACCATAAATTCTTCGCCATGATCATCAAGAAAAAGTACGGCGGCTTAGAGTTCTCAGCTTACGCTCAATCTTTGGTTCTACAGAAGCTAACGGGAGTTTCTAGTGTATTGTCATCAACGGTTGGCGTACCTAACTCATTAGGCCCTGGTGAGCTATTACAGCACTACGGTACAGAAGAACAAAGAAACCACTACCTGCCTCGCTTAGCGGAAGGTAAAGAGATCCCTTGTTTTGCTCTGACTAGCCCAGAAGCCGGTTCAGATGCAGGCTCTATCCCAGATTACGGTGTGGTATGTAAAGGCGACTGGCAAGGCGAAGAAGTACTCGGCATGCGCCTAACTTGGAACAAGCGTTACATCACTCTCGCGCCTGTCGCGACCGTTTTAGGTTTGGCTTTTAAATTGCGTGACCCAGATGGTCTGCTTGGTGACCAAAAAGATCTTGGTATCACTTGTGCGCTTATCCCAACGGATTTAAAAGGCGTAGAGATTGGCAACCGCCACTTCCCACTAAACGTACCTTTCCAAAATGGCCCGACGCAAGGCGACGATATCTTCGTGCCTATCGATTTCATCATTGGTGGTCAGAAAATGGCCGGTCAAGGCTGGCGTATGCTCGTTGAGTGTCTGTCGGTTGGTCGTGGTATCACACTGCCTTCAAACTCAACGGGTGGCATTAAGTCTGCCGCGCTTGCAACTGGCGCTTACGCTCGTATCCGCCGTCAGTTCAAACAACCAATTGGTCGCATGGAAGGGGTTGAAGAGCCACTTGCACGCCTTGCAGGTAACGCTTATGTAATGGACGCTGCAAGTAACCTAACCGTCGCAGGTATCGACCTAGGCGAAAAGCCTTCGGTTATCTCTGCAATCGTTAAGTACCACTGTACTCACCGTGGCCAACGCAGCATCATTGATGCGATGGATATCGTCGGTGGTAAAGGCATTTGTTTAGGCCCATCGAACTTCCTAGCTCGTGGCTACCAAGGTTCGCCTATCGCGATTACGGTTGAAGGCGCAAACATCCTGACTCGTTCAATGATCATCTATGGTCAAGGTGCGATTCGCTGTCACCCTTACGTACTGAACGAAATGGAAGCGGCTTATTCTGAAAGCAGCTATGCGCTTGATAAGTTTGATTCAGCGTTAGCAGGGCACGTTAGCTTTACGATGAGCAACCTAGTCCGCAGCTTGTGGTTTGGTTTAACCGATGGTCGTGGTTCTGATGCGCCAACACCTTCAAATAAAACAGATAAACAGACACAGCGTTACTACCAACAGCTAAACCGCTACAGTGCAAACCTAGCGCTACTGTCTGATATCTCAATGGCAGTTCTAGGTGGATCACTGAAGCGTAGAGAACGTTTATCAGCAAGATTGGGTGACATCCTGAGTCAACTTTACCTCGGCTCAGCAACGCTGAAACGCTTTGAAAGCGAAGGCAGCCACGCTGAAGATCTACCGTTAGTACATTGGGGGATGCAAGATAGCTTACGTCAGACTGAAGTGGCGATTGATGAGTTCTTAGCGAACTTCCCTAACCCTGTGATTGGTCGTCTGCTTCGTGTTGTGCTAATGCCATTCGGTCGTATCCGTCGTGCTCCAAACGACAAGCTCGATAGCAAAGTTGCGCACATTCTACAAACACCAAGCGAAACACGCTCTCGTATCGGTCGCGGCCAATACTTAGAAGCGACGGAATACAACCCAGTAGGTAAGATTGAAAAAGCGCTAGAAGTGATTCTTCAAGCTGAACCTCTGTTCGACAAAGTCTGCAAAGAGACACATCAAAAACGTGCCTTCTTACGACTTGATCTTGTTGCTCAGTTGGGACTTGAGAAAGGTATCTTAACGCAAGACGAAGCAAATCTTCTGATTAGCGCTGAGGAACATAGACTGTACACGATTAACGTGGATGACTTCTCACCAGAGGAGCTTGCAGCAAAATCTCAGTACCCAGACCAATCGATTGATAACGTCGCTTAAGGCCAGAAAAAGAAACAAAAACGGGACTACTATGAGTCCCGTTTTTTTGTTCATGATTTCGTTGCCACAAATTCCAATGCTTTATCTAGCAGCTTATTCTCTCTAGACAATCTAATCATCTAAGCGAGTTACTTGGGCGCCTTGAGCTGCATCTCAGGTAACGCTTTTTTCTTCGCCTTGACCTTACGAACCACAAACCAAATCAATAAGCCCAATAGAATAGCGACCACATTACCCACCGCAATAATGATCATACTGCGCTGTCTGTCATCTTCACGTTTTTGAAGGATCATCAACTCTGTTGCGATACGCTTCTGTTCAGCAAGAGCTTCTTCTTGAAGACGTCGTGACTCTGCTAAGTCGATATCTTCAACAACGCTGTACGACTGCTCGGTAATTGGAAAAATCAGCGGGCGCTGACTTGAAGCATCAGTGGCATAAACCATCCCTGACCAATTATAAATTCCTAAATCGCCATTATAAGGCACCTCTAAAGCGACTTTCATTGCGTCGACTTCAGCTTGCCCCTGCTTGTACATCACATATTCATCAGGAGCCTTGTGCTCAACATGAACCGCTAACGAGCTCGGTGCGATCATCCCCTGTTCACCAGACACCACAATAGTATGAGGTAAACCCTCTTTTCGTGATTGAATGAAGGTGCTAGTGATCGGTGTTGGGTAAACCAAGACTTCTTGCTCTTGCGCTCGCAGGAACACGCCATTACCAGAGGTAATACGCGCTCGGTATTTACCGGGCTCGATATCAATTGGCAAAGAGACAGTGAACACACCATCTCCGGCCTTTTCATCAAGATCAGCGCCATCATCGGCAAACTCGCCCATCACAACCGACACCGGGCGCGCTTCTCTCACCAAAGACTCTTCGTTTTCAACAAACTTAGTAAAGGTAACCTTAAGCTTCACGCGATCGAGAAAATCGCGCAGCACCAGCGGCTTGCCATCAGAAGTCAGTCGAGCGGTAAATTTGATGCGCTCTGTTTGATACAACTTATCTGGGAACTCATTAGCATCCAAAACAAGATGAGACAGCAGCTTGATATTGTTCTTAGGGGAAACTTTACCTATCGCTTGCCAAGGGCCGGGCATCGGATTGTCGATAGAGATAATGTCCATGGACGATTCTTCGTACCAACGGACATTATCAGCATTGCGCCAAGAGTAGTATTTCTTGCCATCAGGGCGAACCAAAACGACAGGTTTAGAGTTATCGGCTCGATAAATCACAAAGGTGACTTGTTCAATACTGGGATCAACTCTAAAACGGTTGTCCAATAAACTCATAACGGATTCTGTTGCTGCATGTAAGCCAAAACTTAACAGCAATAAGCAACCGGTAGCCAATACCCTTAACATACTTTCTCCCTACTGACGCCAGAGGCAGCTTCCGCTTTTCTCGACGAGATCTAAACGACTTTGATGCGCTTCTACTTCATCGGCCGTAGCTCGTAAAACCTTTAGGGATTTTCGACCACTTTCTACTCTTCGTATGCTTTCGGCTTCGCCTTCCTGTTGACCAGCGTTAAATTGCAGCGAAGTTTGACCACCCGTCATCAATAAGTAGACGTCGGCTAGGATCTCCGCATCGAGCAATGCGCCGTGGAGAGTACGGTGCGAGTTATCGATACCGTAACGGTCACATAAGATATCTAGGTTGTTTCTTTTACCTGGGAATATCTTCTTCGCCATTGCCAAGGTATCGGTAACTTTACAGTAGTCATCCGTTTTACCTATCGCTGGGTTGAGCTTCTCAAACTCATAGTCCATGAAGCCCGTATCGAAGGGCGCGTTATGAGCCACCAGCTCCGCACCTTTGATAAAGTCGAGAAACTCTTTATGAATGTCTTGGTATTCAGGCTTATCAATCAAGAATTCATCGGTAATACCGTGAACGCCAATCGCCTCTTCTTGAATCGCACGATCGGGCTTGATGTAGACGTGGAAATGACGCCCGGTCAGCCTACGGTTGATGATCTCTACTGCACCAATTTCAACGATGCGGTGACCCATATAGTGAGGGCCACCTTCTGTATTCATACCGGTGGTTTCGGTATCGAGTACAACAATGCGCTTATTTTCGTTCGAACTGTTTTTTTCGTTCGTGCTTTGTTCTGGAGTGCTACTGGTATTCATAAGGATAACTGTGTCAGACTATGCCGATAATGTGCTTGAGGTAATAGTATCAAATCATGACGAAACAAGTTGAAATTTTCACTGATGGTTCTTGTTTAGGCAACCCTGGTCCCGGCGGCTATGGCATCGTACTTCGCTACAAAAAAGTCGAGAAGACGCTAGCAGAAGGTTTCACGCTAACAACCAATAACCGTATGGAAATGCTCGCCGCTGTCGTGGCTCTGCAAACCCTCAAAGAACCTTGCTCTGTGATTCTGACCACAGATAGCCAATACGTGCGTCAAGGCATCACACAGTGGATTCATAACTGGAAAAAGCGTGACTGGAAAACAGCCGACAAGAAACCGGTTAAAAATGCCGATCTGTGGCAAAGGCTCGATAAAGAAACCGCTCGCCATAACGTTGATTGGCGCTGGGTAAAAGGACACGCGGGACACAGAGAAAACGAAATGTGTGATGATTTAGCGCGAAATGCAGCGGAGAATCCGACTCTAGAAGATACGGGCTATCAACCAAGCTAATCGTCTTTTTAATTAGACGCACATTTCAGAAAGCGATTTATAATTTCTTAAACTAATTGACAATTTCTCAATCGAATTGATAGATGAAAAGCCGACAACTAATCGGCTTTTTCTGTTTTTAGCGGATATGACGCTTTGGCTGAATCCATTGTACGGCGCGTATTGGTTCTAAAACTTGCCCCAACAGGCGAGAAACGTCGCTTAAGGTGCCAATGTGGTTTGATGGGTTTTAGCGGGTAAGTACGCTTACGAGCAACAATAAAGTATTGGCTTCCGGCGAAGGATGCACAACCACCTAAGCAGTTCTCCAACCACGTCCACATCGCTTGATACTTACTCATCGGAAACAGCGCGTAGGTGTCACAATGAATTACTTCATAGTTAAGTACACCTAACCAGTCTTTAATTCGACTTGGCGTGTACATACGCCCACTCCAGGGTAAGCTGTTCTTTCGCCAAGGCATCAAACTGGCAAGCCCAGTGACACTGATTGGGTTGAAGCCGGTGATAATGATATAGCCATCGTCCATCATCACTCGATCGACTTCTCTCAATAATCGATGCGGGTCATTGCTATAATCTAACTGATGACTCAACACTACAACATCAAAGCTTTTCTCCAAAAAGGGTAAATTATAGCCATCCGCTATCACATTATGTAATGGGTTCTGGATATCTAGGTTTACTTGATGTTGAATGTTGCATGTGCAGCTAGAAATCTCACTACTGAGGCCACCGAGCTTGAGCATATGGTAACCAAATAGCTTTGGGCACCACTCATCGAGTCGAGTTTGAATAGATTCTCTCAACCAGTCTCCATTGTGCAATTGCGCCCAAGTGTAAGGACGTTCAAACTTCTTTCTGCTACGTGCTGGCTTCATCAATAATCTGTCTCACTTATTCTGTCGCACTAATAGTGACTGGAGAACCAATAATGTTACATATCAAAAGCATACCTGCATTTAACGACAATTACATCTGGCTGATTCAAAATAGCGATCGCCGTTGTGCTGTCGTCGACCCGGGTGATGCGGCTCCAGTATTAGAGTACTTGGCACACCATGAGCTAACTTTAGATGCAATCTTGATTACACACCACCACCACGATCACATTGGTGGTGTTCCAGAACTCGTTAGACAATTTCCCGGCGTGGATGTTGTCGGTCCAAGGAATGAACCTATCCCTACCTTAACTCATCCGGTCGATGATGGTGATCAATTAGAACTGTTTGGCGAAGTATTCCTCGTCCTAGGGCTCAGTGGCCATACTGCGGGTCATATTGGTTATGTGGGCGATGCCAAACTGTTTTGTGGTGATGTGTTGTTCTCTGCGGGCTGTGGCCGAATCATGGAAGGCACACCACAACAGATGTTCGATGCACTGAATAAGATCACGGCTCTGCCTCAAGAAACCGAAGTTTATTGTGCACATGAGTACACTGCAGCCAATATCGCTTTCGCATTAGCCGTAGAGCCTGATAACCAACATTTGCAGCAATATCGCGACCAAGTGAACCGACTTCGCGCTCAAAATAAGTCGACCATCCCCACAAATTTGAGACAAGAGAAGTTTGTGAACCCCTTCCTGCGCTATACCGAGCCAAGTGTAGTGAAATCAGTGTCTAATCGCACCGAGCAGACCGATCCTTTATCGGTATTCACCGCTTTACGTGCGTGGAAGAACGAATTTTAACAAATACAGACTTGTCACTCATAGGGGGTGGCAAGTATTATCATCGGCCGTTAATTAAAAAGGCTGTAACATGCGAGTTAAGTACAGCTGGGCTTTGGTATTACTACTTTCTGGTTGCCAATTAACTCAGTCAGAGAATCCAGACCAAGCTTCCGAGCAAACCAACACATCTCCTACTAAAGAAGTTTCTCAAGCGAACGTTTCATCAGAAGCAACAGCCAAAGAAGATCAAAAAGTTGAAGCACCTGTCGTTACTCCACAAACACAAGAAGATGTTTGGAAACGCATTGCGATGCAACTTGAAATGGAAGTGCCAGACCAAAAGAAGGTCGACTACTACCGAACTTGGTATCTCAAGCACCCGAGTCATCTAAAAACAGTATCAAAGCGTGCTGAACCTTTCTTGTATCTGATCACGACTAAGATTGAAGAAAAAGGCTTACCACTAGAATTGGCACTACTACCCGTTGTAGAAAGCTCTTTCGATGCGTTTGCCTACTCTCATGGCAGTGCTGCAGGTCTATGGCAGTTCATTTCAGGCACAGGCAAAGACTACGGTCTTGAACAGAACTTTTGGTATGACGGCCGCCGCGATGTTGCCGCCTCTACCGACGCCGCATTGGACTTCCTCTCAGATCTTAACCGACGTTTCGATGGCGACTGGAACCATGCGATTGCTGCCTATAACAGTGGTGGTGGTCGAGTAAACAGTGCAATCCGTAAGAACAAGAAGCTTGGCAAACCAATCGACTTCTTCTCTCTGGACTTACCAAAAGAGACCAGCAGCTATGTACCTAAACTGCTTGCTCTAGCTGACGTGATTGCCAACCAAGAAAAGTATGGCATCGATATTCCGGCGATCCCGAACAAGCCAGTGCTGACTCTGGTTAACCCTGAAGAACAGCTTGATTTAGCCATTGCTGCGAACTACGCAGGCATTCCTGTCAAAGAACTGCAAGGTTACAACCCGGCTTACAACCAATGGGCGACAGCACCAGAGAAACACCAACAACTATTACTTCCTTTAGACTCAGTTGAAAGATTCAACAAAGAAGTCGCTGCCAATAAAGGCAAAGGCATGAAGTTGGTGCGTTACAAGGTTCAATCTGGTGACAGCATTAGCGTACTGGCAGGCAAATATAACACCACCAGCAAAGTGATCCGCTCTGCGAACGGTTTGAGCAACAACAATATTCGTATTGGCCAGCACTTACTTATCCCAACATCCACCAAAGACGACAAGACATACGCCCTAAGCGCTTCAAATCGCCTAGCAAGCACACAGTCAAAGAGTCGTGGTCAATATAAGCTTAGCCATACTGTAAGAAGTGGGGACAGCCTATGGACGATTGCACGCGCAAATAAGGTCTCTCATCAATCACTGGCTAAGTGGAATGGCATGGGACCACGCGACACGCTTAGAGTTGGTCAAGAACTGGTCATTTGGAAAAATGGCTCAGACGGCGCCATCATCCGTACGATCTTTTATAACGTAAGATCAGGTGACACAGTCAGCGGTATTGCATCAAAGTTCAAAGTAAAAAGTACAGATGTTGTAAAATGGAACACTTTGCAGAACAAAAAATACCTACAGCCAGGACAAAAACTGAAGCTGTATGTTGATGTAACTAAGGTAAGTGTATGAACCCGTCAAGTAACCCACTCGTCATGCTGTTGGATATATTCCGTTCACCAACAGCTTGTTTCTTAGCGCTTTATCAACGAAGTGCTTGGGGATGGCAACCTTACGTCGTATTAATGCTCAGCCCATTTTTGTTTTGGGGTGCTTATTTTTCGAATGTAGATTTTGCCTGGTTAAGTGCAGAGCTATCGCAGCAACTGGCTCAAACGAACCCTGACCAATTGGCGTTACTTGACAGCAATACCTTACTCGCAAGTGAAATCATCAGCGACGTATTTGGCCGAACATTAACCATCGTTCTATTGGCATTCTGGTTTAACCTAGCAACCAAGCCAAGCCAACATCAGCACAGCTTTTGGCGATGGTTTGCAGCGGCATCTGTTGTTATATTCCCAGCTGTTTTAGGTGATGTAGCAAGCTACGCAAGCCTGATACTCAAGCATGGACATGTGATGAACTACGCTGCCGACTTGAACAGCTTAAATGGCTTGATCAAGTTACCGTTAACCAATGATTGGTCGCAGTTTGCTAGCTCATTACCACTGCTTCTGCCATGGTACATCGTGCTAGGTTATGCCGCGGTATTAACGTGGACTGAGTTTGAACGCGGGCAAGCGCTTGTGATTTCAGGCTTACCATGGGTTGGCTACTACCTAATCTGGGCGCTCTACATTTTAATCTTTTAAGTTGAAGAGATAAGGCTAGCAAAAACTCTCTAGCCTAATGTTCCGTTAGATTTCCCAAGGTAACCACCGTGCGAATGGTTAAGTTCCAATGACTAATAGCTAATCACTATTTAGCCTTAAAGGTCACTCGCATAGGGTTATGATCAGAAGCGTCCGTAATGGGCGCTTTTGCTTTTTCTACCAATAGCCCTCGATAAAACACGTGGTCGAGCACCAGTCCTGTAATGAACTGAGTTCTGTTATCTGGCTCAAAGGCAACTTCCGTCAAACCAACCTTCTCCAACGCATCTTTCAATACAGCAAAGCGAGCTTCACTCCAGCTATTAAAGTCCCCAGCAAAAATAACCGGCCCACGATACTTTTGCAGATTGTCAGTTAAGCTCCTGAGCTGAGCCTCGTAATCTTCCGTACCAAAGGTAAAGTTCACAGCGTGGATATTAATCACAGCCAGCTCTTCGCCATTGCTTAGTTGGTAACGCGACCAAAGCGCAGATTTAGGTAGTTGAAGCCAAGGTTCTTCATGAGTATAAGCACACGCTTCAATCGGCAAATGAGTTGCTAGGTTGAGTACCCCAGCACTTTGCTCAAAGGCCTCAAACGCATTAACACGTGTGCTTCCCCACTGGCCGCTCGTTACCCATTGGCGAAGTCCTTCTGTCATACTCGCTTCTTGCAGCAAGACTAAATCGCTACCTGCCGACAGCTTATTTAACTCACTCTGCCAATTATTTCGGTTTTGCTTGTAGATATTCCACACCGTAATGTCTAAGCCATCAGACACATCAATCGCTTTCGGTGCAGAGTTTTGGTAGCAACTGTAGATGTCGTTACTGGTACTTTGAGAGGAAGTGATTAGATTGGGTTTATTCGGGATCACGAAGATAAAATGAAAACTAACGACAGCAAGCGTTATCAATAACGTGATAACAATGATGGTTTTCTTAAACATACAACACCCTACCAGAAATGAAAAAGGAGCGATAAACGCTCCTTTTAGGGTAATAGTTTTTTTATACGGCGTCTTCGTCTTCTTCGCCAGTACGAATACGTACCACACGTTCAACTTCAGTAATGAAGATCTTACCGTCACCAATTTTACCTGTTTGAGCCGTCTCGATGATGGTATCAACACATTGGTCAGCCACTTCGTCGGTCACAACGATTTCTAGTTTCACTTTAGGTAAAAAGTCGACCATGTACTCTGCGCCGCGGTATAGCTCAGTATGACCTTTTTGACGTCCAAAGCCTTTAACTTCAGATACTGTCATACCCGTAATACCCACTTCTGCAAGTGCTTCACGTACATCATCAAGTTTGAATGGCTTGATAATGGCTTCAATCTTTTTCATGTTCATCCCTTAAACTGTGCGAATGGCTCATTATCGGTTAGCTATAGTAAACATTCAATGAAAAAAGCCAGAGCTTTAAAGCTCTGGCTCGAAATTTATCATCTTGTTTAATCAGCGCTTTGAGAAGGTTTTACTTAAGGCTTGCGTAGTAAGCGGCTAGATTCGCGATGTCTTCATCACTGAGCATTGAAGCTTGAGCCTGCATTACAGCGGCTAAACCACCAGTGCGCTGGCCGTTCTTGTAAGCCTTAATCGATGAAGCGATGTATTGCTCGTTTTGACCTTTAAGGTTTGGATAGCCAGGGATCACTGCGATGCCGTCTGCACCATGACATGCCGCACAGATTGCTGCTTTAGCTTGACCCGCAGCAACATCAGCCGCAAGAGCGTTACCACTCAATAGTCCAAATCCAAGAACTAATCCTAGTGTAATTTTCTTCATTGCATATTCCATTAATTATTTTTATTAAAGTGACGTCGAATTGTGACACAAACTTTTTCTACTTGCTCCAAAGCGCTTCACAATCTTGACCTTCGTAGTTTTTATCTACGAATAAACCTAAAACAGCGATCACTCGATCGCCATCCATTAATATCGGCGTTCTGCGTCTTAACCAACTGGGTACTTGGTACTCTTGAAACAACTTCTTCAGCTTCCTGCTATGACCGCGCCCAACAGGGTGTGCTGACAATCCCTCAGGGTAAAAGATCACTCGCAATGTTCTGCTCGCTGTGTTGAGACTAAAACGTAAACGTTGCACATCACGGTGGTTAGACACACCATCACTCGCCGCTGAAGTTAAGTTTAGCTCCCCTAAACCATCAGGCAGAACTAAGCTCTCTTCCATCGAGATATCGCTTTGCCAGTTCGACAAGTCTTTGGTCTCTTTGACGACATAGAGCTGATGATTAAAACGTCTAACCTCAACCTCATTCAACACTAACTTAGGATTGGCGTCCGCCTGAGCACATGCCACCTCATCCCATATAAGTTTGAGCTGCTTTTGGCTCGGCATCGGTTGATTACAGTGGCTCAGCCACATTCTTAATAGGCGTGCACGCAGTAAATCAGAGTGCTGAGATAATACCTCAATACTTAAGCTGTGCTTCTCAGTTAAAGCTTGTTGTAAGTGAGACTCAAGCAACTCATCCAACAGTAACTCTTGCTCTGCACATAGCTGAGCGCTGCGACTGACCGACTCTCGGAAACTAGGCCAACGCTCGGTCAGTGTCGGAGTGACTTGATGACGAATAAAATTGCGGTCAAAGCGAACGTCTTGATTACTCTCGTCTTCTACCCAAGTTAAAGCCATATCGCGCGCCGCCCCTTCAATATCCGTTCTCGTCACCGACAGCAGTGGGCGAACGATATGAGCATTAGCAAACGGCATCATTTTCGCCATTGAAGAGAGCCCTTTCGGACCACTGCCACGCTTCAACGCCAACAAGAAAGTCTCTACTTGGTCATCGATGTGCTGGCCTGTGACTAATACATCGCCTTGTCTAATATGCTTTTTAAAGGCTTGGTATCGCGCGTCTCGAGCCAGCTTTTCTACGCTCTCTCCACGGCTAATATCTAGCGAAACTCGTTCAATGAACAAGGATACCGACAAAGCATCACACCATGTTTGGCATTGCTCTGCCCAGTAATCAGCATTGTTGCTTAAGCCATGATGAACATGTACCGCGCAGCACTCAATGTGATGGGACTTAGCGTATTGCGCAGCCAACTCCAACAAAACTCGTGAATCGACACCACCACTGAAAGCGACGATCAACCGACAAGGCTTAAGCGCGCTTTGATCAAGTACAGATGTGAAGGTATCAATTAAGTGTGTCATGAGGCTAATAAACCAAGAGATCGTGTGTGAAGGGATAATGTTTTAATAATAAAAAAGGGTTGGCACTGAGTCCAACCCTTTCATCATTTGTTCGTATAGCTAGCCTTA
Organism: Vibrio sp. 10N.286.51.E5; assembly: GCF_041469125.1. Taxonomy (NCBI): domain Bacteria; kingdom Pseudomonadati; phylum Pseudomonadota; class Gammaproteobacteria; order Vibrionales; family Vibrionaceae; genus Vibrio; species Vibrio sp. 10N.286.51.E5. The sequence continues at coordinate 35,011 of NZ_JBFRJZ010000044.1, forward strand.
TCGCTAAGGCAAGTTATCAGCAGTAGCCGTAGCTCATTAGACGCTGGTAACGACGCTCAAGCAGCGTTTCGTTATCAAACTGCTCTAGCTCTTCTAGCTGTTTAACTAACATGTCTTTCATGTTCTGAGCTGTTTGTGCAGGGTCGCGGTGCGCGCCACCTAGAGGCTCAGGAATGATTTCGTCGATAAGCTCAAGCTCTTTCAGACGAGGAGCAATCAGGCCCATAGCTTCAGCAGCTTGTGGTGCTTTATCTGAATCGCGCCATAGGATTGAAGCACAACCTTCTGGAGAGATTACTGAGTACGTAGAGTACTGAAGCATGTTCACGTAGTCACCAACACCAATCGCTAGTGCACCACCAGAACCGCCTTCACCCACAACGTTACAGATAACAGGAACTGAAAGGCCAGCCATCACTTTTAGGTTTTTAGCGATAGCTTCAGATTGACCACGCTCTTCAGCACCAACACCTGGGTATGCGCCCGCTGTGTCGATGAAAGTGATGATAGGCATGTTGAAACGCTCAGCAGTTTCCATTAGACGTAGCGCCTTACGGTAACCTTCTGGCTTTGGCATACCAAAGTTACGGATCACTTTCTCTTTAGTCTCACGACCTTTCTGGTGACCAATAACCATAACAGGACGGCCATTTAGACGAGCCATACCACCCACAATAGCTTTGTCGTCAGCGTAAGCGCGATCGCCCGCCATCTCTTCAAACTCTGTGAATGCATGCTCCAGGTAATCTTTGGTGTAAGGACGTTGAGGGTGACGAGCAAGTTGAGCTACCTGCCATGCACCTAAGTCACTAAAGATTTTCTGTTTAAGCTCTAAGCTTTTTTTCTCTAGTTGTTCGATTTCTTTGTCTAGATCTACCGCTGTGTCACCACCGTGACGCGAAACGTCACGTAGCGCTTCGATTTTTGCTTCAAGTTCAGCGATAGGCTTTTCAAATTCTAGAAAGTTCAGGCTCATCTATGAATCCTTGTTGATTCAGCTCCGCATTCGCGAAGCTAAATTTTAGTTAAATTCGAGTTCTACTTGGCTATTTCCAAGCAGCTGTTTTAATTCGTCTAGTAATGTATCACTTGGCGTCACGCGCCATTCTGTGCCCAATGTTAACCGCGCTCTAGCGTCGGCACGCTGGTAGTATACATTGACTGGGACCGTTCCGGCTCTATAAGGTTCTAAGATTTGACTAAAGCGTTCAAAAAATTGACCGTTAATTTGGGATTGGTCGATAGATATCGACACCCCACGAGCATATTTCTCACGGGCGCTTCCTAAGTCCATGACCTCGCGCGCGGACATTTTAAGCCCGCCATTGAAATCATCAAAGCTGACCTGTCCGGAAACGACCACAATTTTGTCTTTTTCGAGCAATTCTGCGTAGCGATCGAGCGCATCCGAGAACAACATCACTTCCATTCGCCCCGAACGGTCATCAAGTGTCATCAAACCAATTCGCGTGCCGCGCTTCGTCGTCATCACTCTCGCAGCAATCACCAAGCCTGCAATTGTTAGTGATTGGTCACGACGCGTTGGCGTGGCATCTTTCAAACGACAGCTGGTGTATTTCGCTAACTCTTTGATGTAAGCGTTAACCGGGTGACCCGTTAAATACAAACCAAGCGTTTCACGTTCACCTTCAAGCCAAACCTTCTCAGGCCATTTAGGCACTTGGGTATACTTGTGTTCAACCTCTTCCGGAGCGTCGGTCAACACGCCAAACATATCAGATTGACCAAAAGACTCGGCATGATGATGTTGACTCGCCGCCTTCACCGCATCTTTCAAAGATGCCATCATTGCCGCTCGGTGAGGACCTAATCTATCTAAGGCTCCGGATAGAATCAACTTTTCGATAACACGTTTGTTGACCTTCTTCAGATCAAGGCGTGCACAGAAGTCGAATAAGTCTTTAAAGTAACCGCCTTTATTTCGCGCTTCAATGATCGCTTCAATAGGGCCTTCACCGACCCCTTTGATCGCACCGATGCCATAAACAATCGCGCCATCTTCATCCACATTGAAACGGTATAAACCTGAGTTGATATCTGGTGGTAAAAGCTTGAGCTTCATACGGAAACATTCATCAACAAGGCCAATAACCTTCTCGGTGTTATCCATATCTGCCGTCATTACCGCAGCCATAAATTCCGCTGGGTAGTGCGTTTTCAGCCATAGCGTTTGATAAGAAACCAGTGCATATGCTGCGGAGTGAGATTTGTTAAAGCCGTAGCCCGCAAATTTCTCTACCAAGTCAAAGATCTTCATGGCCAGCTCGCCATCAACACCATTGGCTTCAGCACCCTCTTTAAAGGTACCACGCTGCTTTGCCATCTCTTCTGGCTTTTTCTTACCCATCGCACGACGCAACATATCCGCTCCACCAAGCGTATAGCCAGCAAGGATCTGTGCGATTTGCATTACCTGCTCTTGATACAGGATGATGCCGTACGTAGGTTCTAGCGTCTCTTTCAGCGATTCGTGTTGCCACGTTTCATCTGGGTATGAAACCGCTTCACGGCCGTGTTTACGGTCGATAAAGTTATCTACCATGCCTGATTGCAGAGGACCCGGACGGAACAGGGCTACCAATGCGATAATATCTTCAAAACAGTCGGGCTGTAGACGTTTGATAAGGTCTTTCATACCACGCGATTCCAGCTGGAATACCGCGGTGGTTTCAGAATTTTGTAATAGGTTAAATGACGCTTGGTCATCAAGAGGAATCGACTCGATACGAACCGGTTCTTTCCCCTCTTTCTTCAAACGTGGATTCACTAGGCCTAACGCCCAGTCGATGATGGTCAGGGTACGCAGCCCCAAGAAGTCGAACTTAACCAAGCCAGCCGTTTCAACGTCATTCTTATCGAACTGCGTTACTGGGAAGTTACCTTCTGCGTCGGCATAGATTGGCGCAAAATCGGTGATCGTGGTGGGTGAGATAACAACACCACCTGCGTGCTTACCGGCATTTCGCGTACAACCTTCAAGGATGCGACACTTATCAATCAGCTCACGAACTTCTTCATCGCCATCGTAAAGCTCTGGCAATGCAGGTTCAGCAAGGAATGCTTTCTCTAGCGTCATACCCGGGTCTGGCGGTACAAGCTTTGAAATTCGATCGACGAAACCAAACGGGTGGCCCAATACACGGCCTACATCGCGGATTACCGCTTTTGCCGCCATGGTACCAAAGGTGATGATCTGAGAAACGGCATCACGACCGTACATTTCAGCCACGTGATCAATAACTTGGTCACGCTTATCCATACAGAAGTCGATATCGAAATCGGGCATGGATACACGTTCTGGGTTCAAGAAACGTTCGAAAAGTAGATCGTATTCAAGTGGATCGAGATCGGTGATATCCAAGGCGTAAGCTACTAGAGAGCCGGCACCAGAACCACGGCCAGGACCTACTGGCACATCGTTGTCTTTTGACCACTGGATGAACTCCATTACGATCAAGAAGTAACCTGGGAAACCCATGTTGTTAACAACTTCGAGCTCAATCTTGAGTCGCTCATCGTATTCCGGTCTGCGCTCAGCACGCACTTTTTCATCTGGGAATAGGAACGCTAGACGTCGCTCAAGGCCTTCTTCAGATTTCTTGATCAAGAAGTCTTCAATCGCCAAACCTTCCGTTGGGAAGTTAGGCAGGAAGTACTCGCCCAGACGAACCGTTACATTACAACGCTTAGCAATCTCAACACTGTTCTCAAGTGCTTCAGGAATGTCTGAGAACAGCTCACACATCTCTTCTTCACTACGTAGATATTGCTGCGCGCTGTAGTTCTTAGGGCGACGAGGATCGACCATAGTGAAACCATCATGAATCGCCACGCGGATTTCGTGAGCATCAAACAGGTCTTCAGTTAGAAAAACCACTTCGTTGGTTGCGACAACAGGCAGGTCTTCCTGTTCAGCAAGCTCTAACGCAAAGTGTAAGTATGACTCTTCATCTGGTCGTCCGGTACGAATCAGTTCCAAGTAAAAACGATCGGCGAAGTACGTTTTGTAAAACTCAACGCTGCTTGCAACCAACTCTCGATTGCCTTTCAGCAGCGCCTTACCAATCTCACCCTCTTTTGCTCCCGATAGAAGAATCAGGCCTTCGGCATGTTCAATCAGCCACTCTTTATCAATAACAGGCTGATGTTGAACATGACCACGAAGGTAAGCTTTTGAGATGAGTAACGTTAGGTTGTTATAACCTTTATTATTCGTTGCAATAACAGTGAGCTTGGTTAATTCATCGCCAAAATCCGGAGACTGCATCAAGAAGTCAGCACCAATAATAGGTTTAACCCCACACCCATGGGCAGTACCGTAAAACTTCACCAAACCACACAGGTTGGTAAAGTCGGTCAATGCTAGAGCAGGCATACCCATTTCAGCGACTTTTTTAACTAATGGTGGCACCTTGGATAGGCCATCCACCATCGAAAAGTCACTGTGTACGCGTAGGTGAACAAATTTTGGATCTGACATTATTTTTCCTGAGTTCTAGGTTTGAGCCTAGGATTACAACTGTGTGTATTCTATTTTTTTCTAATACAAGTTAGCAACTTTATTCGATGCTAAGCTCTAGTTAACGTAAAGCTCTAGTCTATGCCAAGAATACGTTTTACTGGCTTAAAGCTCTTTCGGTAATGCTCGGTTACACCATGTTTTTCAATCGCTTCGAAATGCGCTTTGGTCGGGTAACCTTTATGCTTAGCAAAACCAAACTCTGGATGCAGTTTGTCGAGTTCTTCCATCTCTTGGTCGCGAACCACTTTAGCGATAATAGACGCCGCACTGATCTCTGCTACTCGTAAATCGCCCTTTACAATAGCCAGACCGTCCATTGGAAGTTGAGGAACACGGTTACCATCGATCAGTGCCATGTCAGGCTGAACGCTCAACCCAGCGATAGCGCGCTGCATGGCGACCATGGTTGCCTGCAGGATGTTCAACTCATCAATTTCTTGTGGTGAACAACGACCAACCGACCACGCCAATGCTTTCTCTTTAATTTCAGGAAGCAGAGCAAGGCGCTTTTTCTCAGACAGTTTTTTTGAATCGTTTAAGCCTTCGATTGGGTTGTTTGGATCGAGGATAACCGCAGCAGTCACCACGTCGCCAACCAAAGGGCCACGTCCTACTTCATCCACGCCAGCAAACAGCTGGTAGCCTTGCGGGTATTCAAATGGAGGAAGCTCTTTTTTCTCTTTTACTGCCATAACTAATCTCTTAATATTCTGTAAGTAAGCGCTTTATGCTTCAACAAAAGGTCGGTCAATCAATTTCAATACTGCGTTAGCGGCTTGTTTGTCTGCGTCTTTACGGATCCAGTGATGCATCTCGGTAAAGCGTTCGATCAAGGCACTGTTATCGGCTGATAGCATTTTATCGACAGACGGGAACAAAAAGTCTGGGTGACACTCTTCAAGAATATGCTCTTTCACGATCTCTTCACCGGCCAAAATATTCGGCAGTGACACAAACTCAGTGATCGCCAACTTCTTAACAATGTAACCCGTCAGCTTATTTACTTTGTAACCAACCACCATAGGGCGTTTAAGCAACATACATTCGAGAGCCACGGTACCTGAAGCCAAAAGCACAGAATCAGCGGCGGTAATCACGTTGGTTGCCGTATCTTCGACTAACGTGAATTCAAGCTCAGGTGCGGTCGATTGCCAGATTTCAGTAAACTGCTTTTTACGCTGTTCGTTAACGAGCGCAACAACAAAATTGATATCCGGATACTTCTGCTTGATACGTTGGCAAGTTTCGATAAATGGTTGAGCAATCAAACCCATCTCACCACCACGACTACCCGGCAATACAGCTAACCATTGCTTGTCTTGATCTAAGCCTAACAGCTCACGTGCATCTTGTTTGCTTGGTTCTAAAGGAATAGCATCAGCTAACGTGTGACCAACAAATTCACAGGCAACGTTGTATTTATCATAAAACGCTTTCTCAAATGGCAGGAAGGCCAAAACCAAGTCGGTTGCTTTGTCGATTTTAAAGATACGTTTAGGACGCCAAGCCCACACGGAAGGGCTCACGTAATGAACCGTTTTAATGCCGGCGTTCTTAAGATCGAGTTCAAGTCTTAGGTTGAAGTCAGGCGCATCGATACCCACAAACACATCTGGCGGGTTTTGAGTGAAATACTTTACCAGCTCTGCTTTCACTTTTAATAAGCGAGGTAAACGGCCAAGTACTTCAACTAAGCCCATGACAGCCAGCTCTTCCATCTCGAAAAGAGACTCACAACCAAGCGCCTTCATTTTTGGTCCGCCAATACCCACGAATTCAGCGTTCGGGTACTGCGATTTGATTGCTTTGATAAAACCTTCGCCAAGCGTGTCACCAGAGAGTTCTCCGACAACGATACCTACGCGCAGTGGTTCATTCGAAACAAAGTCCGTGCTGTTGGTTGCTGTTTCTTGCTGTGCCATAGTTTTCCAATTCCCTTCTTGCCTAAAACAAAAAAGATCGCCTAATGATTAGCGATCTTTTTGTTATACCAATCTGATTAAGTAATTATTGTCATACTTACGCGGATTGGTACATAACCACATCGAGTATTAACGAATAATACCGCGCTCAGAGTTCTCTAGCATTTCAAGCATAGGAACTACCGAAGTAAACTCTTTTGCCATTTCCACTAAAGCCGCTTTCGCTTCTTCAAGTGTTTTACCTGAACGGTATAGCTCTTTGTACGCTTTCTGTAGTGCACGAATTTCAGGTTTCTCAAATCCGTTACGCTTCAAGCCTACTAGGTTAAGGCCGAATGGAGCCGCGTGGTTACCCTGTGCAAGCACGTACGGCAGTACATCTTGAACAACTGCAGAACAGCCACCGATGTATGCGTAAGCACCAATTGAGCAGAATGGGTGAATCGCAGAAAGTGCCATAACACCAGCGTAGTCGCCAACCGTTACATGACCGCCAAGAATAGCGTTGTTACCAATGTGAGTGTGGTTACCAACAATAACATCGTGCGCTACGTGAGCATTAACACAAAGTAAGTTGTCATCACCAATCACTGTGGTTGCTTTGTCTTGAACCGTACCACGATGGATTTGAACCGCTTCACGAATTACGTTGCGATCACCGATCACAACTGTTGTGTCTTCGCCGCCGTATTTCTTATCTTGGTTTTCTTCACCGATAACAGCGTGTGGGAAGATACGGTTTTCTTTACCAATGGTTGTGTGACCTTTGATCACAACGTGCGACATCACTTCAGTGTCGTCACCAATTGTCACGTTACCAGCAATGTAAGTGAAAGGCCCAACCGTCACGTTAGCACCGATAGTTACATCACCTTCGATTACTGCTGCCGGGTGAATTTTCGCTGTTTCATGAATCATATTAAAACTCTCTACGAGCACATTTAAGTTCAGCTGAACATACAACTACGCCGTCAACCTTAGCAACACCATTAAACGATGCGATGCCACGACGTTCTTTTAAGAATTCAACTTCGATAACCAGTTGGTCACCAGGTACTACTGGCTTACGGAATTTTGCTTTATCAACACTTGCAAAGTAGTAAAGCTCGTTGCCAGAAGGCGCACCAAAAGATTTAAATGCTAGAAGGCCTGTTGCTTGTGCCATTGCTTCTAAGATCAACACGCCTGGGAATACAGGAAGTTGTGGGAAGTGGCCTGTGAACTGAGGTTCGTTAACAGAGACATTCTTAATCGCAGTCAGTGTTTTTTCTTTTTCAAAGCTAGTCACACGATCAACCATTAAGAATGGGTAGCGATGAGGTAATAGTTCCTGAATTTCAGTAATGTTCATCGTTGTCTGTTCAGTAGTCAAAGTCGTATTCCTATATATATTCTTTATTTAATTAGAAGGATTATAAACGAAAAAGACTCGCTGTACGCGAGCCTTTTATTAGAAATGCTGGAATTATGATTCCGCGCTCTTCTCGATAAGTTTTTCAACAGTTTTCAAACGCTTGTTCATTTCATCAATTCGATGAACACGCGTTGCTGTTTTACGCCAATCTTTATTTGGCTGTAAAGGAATACCTGAAGAGTACATGCCTTTCTCAGTGATGCTGCGCATTACCATCCCCATACCGGTGATTGTAACGCCATCAACGATTTCAATGTGACCATTAATCACACTGCCGCCACCAATAATACAGTACTTACCTATCGTCGTGCTGCCTGCGATGATAGTACCACCCGCAAGAGCAGAACCATATCCGATGTGAACATTGTGAGCAATTTGAAGTTGGTTATCTAAGATAACGTTATCTTCAATGATTGTGTCATCTAATGCACCACGGTCAATGGTAGTACACGCGCCGATTTCTACGCGGTTACCAATGCGAACAGAACCCACTTGCGGGATCTTAACCCACTCACCTTTCTCGTTCGCATAGCCAAAGCCATCAGAGCCAATAACAGTACTTGATTGGATCAGACATGCTTCACCTATCACAACTTCATGGTAAACACTTACGTTAGCCCACAGCTTAGTGCCTGCGCCAATTTTTGCATTTTTACCAATAAAGCAACCAGCACCGATGATCACATCATCACTAAGTACTACACCAGACTCAATCACAGCGTTCGCGCCAATAGACACATTTTGTCCAATGGTTGCTTCGCTAGAGATTGAAGCAGAATCAGCAATAGCCGCTGCGGGAGCAGGAGTAGTATCAAGCGCTTGAGCAACTTTAGCAAAAGCAACATAAGGGTCATTAACCACAATCACGTTAGTCTTGCACAGTTCACGCTCACTCTCTTTAACCATAATAGCGGACGCTTTACAGTCACCTAGGTGCTTGCTGTACTTCACGTTAGAAAGGAACGTAATGTTACCTTCTTGCGCTTTATCCATCGGAGCGACTGCTGAAACGGTAATTGTACCATCTCCGTGTAGCTCTCCCCCGGTAATCGTTGCCAATTCGGCTAAAGTCAGATTCTTCATAAAACTTATTTCAGTGCTTTAATTACTTTCTCAGAGATGTTGTATTCTGGCTTGCCGTATTGCAGAGCTTGAATATCAACGATCATGTCGTAGCCTTCTTTCTCTGCAACTTTCGTTACAGCATCTTGAATCACTTTGAATAGCTTCTGCTTCTCTTGTGCTTCACGACGTTGGCTTGCTTTTTCTAGTGCTTGAGCTTTGATTTTGTACTTGCTGTCTAGTTGGCCTACTTCGATACGTAGCTTCTCAACTTCGTCAGGACCTAGTAGCTCGCCATCACGCTTAAGCTTTTCAATCTTCGTTTTAGCTTCAGCTTGAATGCTCTGTAGCTCAGCTGCTTTGTCTTTGAACTCTTCCTGCATTTTTTGAAGAACAACTTCACGCTGAGGTAGAGCCTGGAATACTTGTGCAGTGTTTACATAACCCACTTTTTGCGCAGCTTCAGCAGCTGTTGCAAAGAAAGAAGAGCTAAGAACTACAAGGCCTAAACCTGCTGCTTTAATCATATTTTTCAAAATATTGTCCTTTAAATATTAGAAAGTTCTACCAATGGTGAATGTGAAGAATTCCTCATCATCACCTTCGTAAACTTTAATTGGTTTCGCTAGAGAGAAAACCAGTGGGCCCATCGGTGACATCCATTGAAGGGCTGCACCATAAGATGAACGGTAATTTGTTGGATCAGAGTAATCGTAGTAGTACTGGCCGCCACTGTTAGGTGCGCCACGGTCTACGAACTCTGTGTCCCACACACTTGCCATATCGAAGAAGACACTGGTACGAATTTGGCTGCGCGCTTCATCAGAAGCAAACGGCGTTGGTACAATTAACTCTAAGCTTGCTAAGGCAACCGCGTTACCACCCACTGAATCATCAGTAGCGGTATCATAAGTTGGGTTATTACCTGTGCTGCTGCCGTAAACGGCTTTCGGGCCAGCTGAGTTAGAGCCAAAACCACGTAGGGTTGTAAAACCACCTGCGTAGTAGTTCTCGTAGAATGGGAACAAGTTATCGTTACCATCTGTTTGACCATAACCATTACCATAGCCTAATCGGCCGCGCATCAATAGTGTGAACTCATGCTTTTTGGTCAGCGGGATGTAATGTTTTACATCGTACTGCATTTTGAAGTACTGAGCATCAGAGCCTGGTACCGTCATTTTAGCGAAAGCACGTTGGTGGTTACCCTCTGTTGGGAAGAAACCACGGTTCAAGTTGTTACGCGTCCAAGAGATATTGATATCGAAGTCATCAGTTAAGATGTGCTCATCACCGTATTGGTCGATACTTCTCGCAAACTGTTCAACCTGGATATAAGTCGGTACGTTACCGATCTTGTTGTGCGTATAGCCAACACCGAACTCAATGCGGTTCAGCTCATCCATAGGGAAACCCCAGGTTAAGCTCGTACCATAACTTTGGTTGGTATAGTCGACGATGCCCGCTTCAGAGGCTTCAAATTCGTTGTAGAAGATCTTACCGCCTAAGCTCACACCATCCAGGTTCCAGTATGGGTCACGGTAGTCTAAGCTCACGTTTTTTTGGTAATCGTTCATCATGGCACTTACGCCAACACGGTTACCAGAGCCCGCAAAGTTGTCTTGTTGCAGGCCAACTTGGAAACTCACACCAGATTCAGTACCGTAGCCGACACCAAAGTTGATACTGCCTGAGTTCGCTTCCTTAACGTTGTAAACCAAATCAACTTGGTCTTCACTGCCAGGAACACGCACTGTTTGTACATCGACCGTTTCAAAGAAACCTAAACGGTTAAGACGGCTCTTACCGGTATCAATGGACTTAGAGTTAAGCCAGCTGCCTTCCATTTGACGCATTTCACGACGCAGTACTTCGTCTTTCGTTGAGTTGTTACCCGTGAATCGAATATCACGAACATAGATACGGCTGCCCGCTTCTACATTGATAACCAACGACACTTCTTTGGTCTCATCGTCAAATTCAGGAATCGTGCGAACTTGTGGGTACGCGTAGCCAGATTCACCAAGAATTCGTTTTACGTTCTCTTCCAAAGACGTTACCGAAGAACCGTTGTACGTATCGCCGTCTTCGAATGGCACTAACGCTTCGAAGTCAGCCTCACGACCGATTAATTCACCACGGAAAGAGACATCTTTAACGGTGTAGGCTTCGCCTTCATCGAGGCCAAGCGTGATGTAAACACCTTTTTTGTCTGGAGAGATCGCCACCTGCGTAGAGTCAACCTTAAACTTAAGGTAACCACGGTCAAGGTAGTAAGATTTCAGCGCTTCGATATCACCGGCTAATACTTGCTTTTGGTATTTTTCATCCGCAAGGAAATTCCACCATGCAACATCAACATTCAGATTGAAACGACTAAGCAGTTCAGAGTCAGAGAAGACTTCATTACCGATAAAGTTGATTTGCTGAATCTTAGCGGATACGCCCTCAGTAAACACAAACTTAAGGTCAGAACGGTTACGTGGCAGAGGTGTCACAACCGCTTTTACTGTCGCGTTGTACTTACCAACACTGTAGTAAAAATCTTCAAGGCCTTTTTCAATGTTACTCAGCGTAGTACGGTCAAGGGCTTCACCTTCACGAACACCAGACGCATCTAGGTTCTGCTGAAGCTGTTCTTCTTTAATCGCTTTATTACCAGAGAATGAGATGCTTGCGATGGTCGGTCGTTCTTGAACTTGAACAATCAATACACCTTCATCACGAAGTACTTTAACGTCCTCAAAGTTGCCCGAAGCATACAATGCACGAATGATCTCAGACACATCGCTTTCATCCACTTCATCGCCAATACGTACTGGCATTTTCAGTAGAGCTGCACCAAGTGCAACACGCTGTAAACCTTCGATCTTGATATCTTGAACTACAAAGTTTTGTGCTCCGTTCGCAGCCACACTAGTGGCCAATAGACTTGCGAACAGAATTTGCTTAATCGCCATACTTATTCTAATTATTCCTTGCTACTACCAATGCCTGTGAGAAACCATTCACAGACGAGTAAAATCGTTAAATATTGCCAGAGCCATCAATGAGAAGAGGATTGCCCCTCCCACTCTGTATCCCATTTCCTGAACTTTCTCAGGTACCGGTTTACGAGTAACGGCCTCAATAGCGAAAAACAGCAAATGTCCGCCATCAAGCATAGGCAGCGGAACCAAATTAATAATCCCTAAGTTAACACTAATCAGAGCCAAAAAGCCCAAGAAGTAAACCAGACCATAATCGGCGGTTGTACCTGCACCTTTAGCGATTGAAATAGGGCCACTCAAGTTGTTTAAGCCAACATCACCAACGATGAGCTTCTTAAGCATTGTCAGTGTCAATCCAATGATTTGACCTGTTTTATCAAATGCTTTTCCTACAGACTCAATTACACCAAATTGTAACTCAAAGCGATAATCTTCTGGCCATTCTGCGACTTCCGGAGCAATACCTGCATAGCCGATTGTCGAACCATCAGAAAGCTCTCGACTTTTTGGTGTCATAACCAATGACTGCTCGGCACCATTTCGCAATACGACCAAGTCCAATGATGTCATTGGATTAGCACGAATTAACTCAACAACCGACTGCCACTGTTCAATAGGTTGCCCGTTAATCTCAACAATTTTATCGCCAGCTTCAAGACCTGCATCGTATGCAGCGCCATCATCAATGATTTGAGCCAGTACGGTCGATATCTCTGGAGAATACGGTCTAAAGCCCAGCGTTGTCATTGCAGATTCAGTTTCTGGGTTGAACGACCAGTCTGAAATATCCAATGTCATTTGTTGCTCAAAGCCGATGTCGTCTTGAGAAGCAACCGTCACTGTCATGGATTGATCACCAATGTGCGATATCAACCCCATATTGACTGATTCCCAATCTGCGGTTTTGATTCCTGAAATAGATTTAAGTTCCATTCCAGTTTCAATTCCGGCTTGTGCAGCAATAGATTGTGGAGTGACTTCACCAATCACGGGCTTAACCGCGGGTACGCCAATCAAAAATACTAACCAATACGCGAACACCGCAAAGATAAAGTTGAATGCAGGGCCTGCACCCACAATCGCCGTTCGTTTCCAAAGCGGCTTCTTGTCGAAAGCGTATTGCTGTTGATCTTCAGAAAGATCGTCAACACGACCATCGAGCATCTTAACGTAGCCGCCCAGTGGAATCACTGACAAGCTGTATTCAGTACCATCACGGCCCACTTTACTCCAGATTGATTTACCAAAACCAATCGAGAATTTTTCAACTTTCACACCACAACGACGAGCGACCCAGAAGTGTCCAAACTCATGAACAGCAACCAGAATGCCAAGCGCTACGATAAAAGATGCGAAGTTCCACAGAATTCCACTCATGCTAGCTGCTCTTTAATAAATTGAATGGCTATTTGACGAGACATATTATCGAGCTCGAGAAGGCTTTCCAAGCTATCTAAACCCTCAGAGTTATGTTGTTCACATACTTTGCTCATAACGTGTTCGTTAATGACAGCAATATCGGTAAACTTCACCTGATTGTTCAAGAAAGCATCGACCGCGATCTCGTTTGCTGCATTAATGGCTGTTGTCGCATGCTGACCTAAGTAGCACGCTTCAATCGCTAACCTCAAACACGGGTAACGACTGAAATCTGGTTCTAAGAAGGTAAGCTCACCCACTTTAGTAAAGTCTAAAGGCTTAACACCCGCCTCGGTACGATTAGGGTAAGACATCGTCAAAGCGATTGGCGTTGCCATATCTGGTTCGCCCATTTGAGCAAGCACAGAGCCATCCTTGTACTGAACCATCGAGTGAATCACAGACTGCGGGTGAATGATGACCTTTAACTGCTCCTGAGAAGCATTAAATAGCCATTTCGCTTCAATGTACTCTAGCCCTTTATTCATCATAGTCGCAGAATCGACAGAGATCTTAGGCCCCATAGACCAGTTAGGGTGTGCAATTGCGCGTTCAGGAGTCACTGATTCGAGTTCAGCCACATCGGTATAACGGAAAGGACCACCAGAACCAGTCAGAAGAATATGGTTAATGCCGTTTTCTTCAAGGTTACAGCGGCCTAGGTTAGTTTGTACGTTCTGCGGAAGGCATTGGAAAATAGCATTATGCTCGCTATCGACAGGAAGCAGCTCTGCACCGTATTTTTCCACGGCGTCGATAAACAACTGCCCAGACATCACCAAAGCTTCTTTGTTTGCAAGCAAGATACGCTTGCCCGCTTTAACCGCAGACATAGTAGGAAGTAAACCAGCGGCACCAACAATCGCGGCCATTACCGTGTCCACTTCCTCTAGAGAAGCAACCTGACACATGCCTTCAGTGCCTGAAAGTACTTTTACGTTAGGGTAACTCACGGACAACACTTCAGTCAGTTGAGACGCTGCATCAGAGCAAGCCATAGCAACATAGCTTGGTTGCCACTTTTCAACTAACGCCAGCATCTTTTCAACATTCGAGCCTGCAGCCAGTGCAACCACTGAATAGAGATCTGGGTTTTGCTCAACGACTTTTAGTGTACTTGCACCAATTGAGCCGGTAGCGCCAAGGATAGTTAGATTTCGCATCACATATGACCGTAGAAATGTAATAAAGGGCAGAATCACTGCCCTTTTTTATTAGAATGCTAAATAAAGCAGAGCAAAGACAGGGAATGCAGCCGTTAAGCTATCTATTCTATCTAGTATACCACCATGACCAGGAATCAGATTACTGCTGTCTTTCACCCCAGAAACACGCTTAAACATGCTTTCAACAAGGTCACCTAGAACAGAAATAACAACGGTCACAAGGGTAATAACAATCATGTGAAGTGGGCTTGTGAATTGGATGTCAAACAAGTCAGCAAAGATCCAAGCCACGATCACCGCAGTAATAATGCCACCGATAAGACCTTCAATCGTCTTATTAGGGCTTACCGCTGGTGCCATTTTACGCTTACCAAAACTCTTTCCTGAAAAGTATGCGCCGCTATCTGCAGCCCAAACAAGCAAGCAAACAAACATCACCAGTTTAGCACCGTGGTAAGGATCAGCATCGATACCGTTAGCACGCAGGATAACCACACTCCAGAAGAATGGCAGCAGAGTCAGCACACCAAAGGCGTGACGAAGAAGAGAAGAGTCTTTCCATGCAGGCATAGACTTAGGATAAGTCACCGCCATGCCACTCGCGATTACCCACCAAATCGAGCCAATCGTTAGAATGGCGTAGTGAGCAGTAGACAAGTTATTAAGGCTAAATGCATCAAAAGGGATAAAAGCAAAACTTGCAGCACTTACCACAACCGTTGGAATCAACGCTACATAACGTGATTTGCTTTCAACAAACTGAGTCCACTCCCAAAAACCCAATAGCGAGATTACCGCTAGTGAAAGAATAAATGTAGGAAGTGATAACTCGAAAATACCTAGAATAACTAGGGGAGCTAAAATCAACGCCGTAATAATTCGTTGTTTCAAACCAAAAAATCCTTATTAACTGTCCATCAGAGCTTTAATTTGCTCACCGGTGCATCCAAAACGACGCTCACGGTTAACAAACCAAGTCACAGCTTCTACTAAGCTGTCTTCATTAAAGTCTGGCCAGAATTGTTCAGTGAAATACATTTCGGCGTAAGCCAACTGCCAAAGCATAAAATTACTAATGCGGCATTCGCCACTGGTACGGATAAGTAGATCGACTTCAGGAATATCTGCCATTGTCAGGTGCTGTGTAATCATAGCTTCATCAATGTCATCTACATTAATATCACCAGACTTTACCTGTTGAGCAATAGAGGTCATTGCTTGCTGAATATCCCACTTACCGCCGTAGTTAGCTGCAATATTAATAACCATACCCGTATTGGTGCTAGTCAAAGCTTCCGCTTCTTCTATCTTCTTTTGTAGTCGATCATTGAAACGACTTTTATCACCAATAACACGAAGTTGTAGATTATTTTTATGAAGCTTTTTAACTTCACTCGACAGCACTGAAATAAACAGTTCCATCAAGATACCGACTTCTTCTTCAGGACGACGCCAGTTTTCGCTACTAAATGCAAAAAGAGTAACGGCTTTAATGCCAAGTCTGGCTGCAGAAGAGATAGTTTTACGAACGGCTTGAACACCGTTTTTATGGCCAAAGACGCGAGGCTTGCCCTGAGCTTTTGCCCAGCGACCATTACCATCCATAATGATAGCAATGTGTTTAGGAAGAGAGTCTGTGAACGCTTGAGAATTATGCATAAAAGAGTGAATCAAATTCTAATAGTCGAACAGAGTAGCATAAAAAAACGCTGCACCGTGAGTACAGCGTTTTTCCGGAAAGAAAAGAATATGGAAAATTAAACTTCCATCAACTCTTTTTCTTTAACAGCTAGAACTTCGTCTACGTTCTTAACCGCAGCGTCAGTTAGCTTTTGAATTTCGTCTTGTGCTTTACGATCTTCATCTTCAGAGATTTCTTTATCTTTAAGAAGTGCTTTTAGATCGCCATTCGCGTCACGACGGATGTTACGGATAGCAACACGGCCACCTTCAGCTTCGCCACGAACGATTTTAACTAGGTCTTTACGACGCTCTTCCGTTAGCGGTGGAAGTGGAACACGGATAACCGTACCAGCAGACATAGGGTTTAGGCCTAGGTCAGATGTCAGGATTGCTTTTTCAACTAGAGGAGTCAGTGTTTTATCAAACACTGTAATAGCTAGTGTACGTGCATCTTCAGCGATAACGTTAGCTACTTGAGTCAAAGGCGTTGGAGCACCGTAGTACTCAACAGTAAGACCAGAAAGTAGGCTCGGGTGAGCACGGCCTGTACGAATCTTTTGCAGGCTGTTTTTTAGTGCATCAACACTTTTCACCATGCGCTCTTGAGCGTCTTTTTTGATTTCGTTAATCACAATTTCACCTTGATTATGTTCTTTCTTCAAGAAAGCTTTTTATTTGGAGTGATAAGGATAAGCTTACCAAGGTACAACACCTCAGTAAGCCCGAAAAATTAGTCAGCGTCGCTGATTAATGTACCTTCAGTTTCACCCATAACCACGCGACGTAGTGCGCCTGGTTTATTCATGTTAAATACACGGATTGGCATTTTGTGATCACGTGCTAGCGTAAATGCAGCCAAGTCCATTACTTTAAGTTCTTTATCAAGAACCGTGTTGTAAGACAACGTATCATACAACTCTGCGTCTGGGTTTGCTACAGGGTCAGAAGTAAATACACCATCTACTTTTGTCGCTTTTAGAACTACGTCAGCTTCGATTTCGATACCACGTAGACATGCAGCAGAATCCGTAGTGAAGAATGGGTTACCCGTACCAGCAGAGAAGATCACAACGCGACCTTGACGTAGTTGGCTGATTGCATCTGCCCAGTTGTAGTCGTCACACACACCTTTAAGAGGGATTGCAGACATTACACGTGCGTTTACGTAAGCACGGTGAAGAGCGTCACGCATTGCAAGGCCGTTCATTACCGTTGCAAGCATACCCATGTGGTCACCAACAACGCGGTTCATGCCAGCTTCAGCAAGACCAGCACCACGGAACAAGTTACCGCCACCGATAACAACACCAACTTGAACGCCTAGTTCAACCAATTCTTTTACTTCTTGAGCCATACGATCAAGGATCGTTGGGTCAATACCAAAACCTTCTTCGCCTTGTAGCGCTTCACCGCTAAGTTTTAACAGAATACGTTGATACACTGGTTTAGGGTTCGTAGTCATGGAGTTTACCTTCCAAAGAGTTGATGATTAACAGTCATGGATAAAAACTGAGTAAGTCAGTTTGCATTCATAACCACTAACGTTGCCTTCAAAAATAGTTCACTATTCATAAAAAGACCGCAGCATTTGCCACGGTCTTTTTTCAAACAATACGCTAAGGATTAACCTTTTTGTACCGCTGCAACTTCGTCAGCGAAGCTCATTTCAGCAGCTTTCTCGATACCTTCACCAACTTCTAGACGTACGAAGTTAGATACTGCAGCGCCTTTTTCTTTAAGGATTTCGCCAACAGTTTTCTTAGGTTCCATGATGAAAGCTTGACCAGTTAGAGAGATTTCGCCCGTGAATTTCTTCATACGGCCGATAACCATTTTCTCAGCGATCTCTTGAGGCTTGCCTTCGTTCATAGCGATTTCAACTTGAACTTCTTTCTCTTTAGCAACTACGTCTGCTGGTACGTCTTCTGGGTTAACAAACTCAGGACGAGAAGCAGCAACGTGCATAGCAACGTGCTTAAGAGTTTCAGCTTCGCCTTCACCAGCTACAACAACACCGATTTTCTCACCGTGACGGTAAGAAGCTAGTGCAGCACCTTCAACGTAAGCTACGCGACGGATGTTGATGTTTTCGCCGATTTTAGCAACTAGAGCAACGCGAGTTTCTTCGAACTGTGCTTGTAGCTCTTCTACAGAAGCTTTAGAAGCTACTGCTGCAGCTGCAACTTCTTCTGCAAACGCAGTGAAGCTAGCATCTTTTGCTACGAAGTCAGTTTGGCAGTTAACTTCAAGAAGAACAGCTACACCGTTCTCTTCTTTGATGATGATTGCGCCTTCAGCAGCAACGTTACCAGCTTTCTTAGCTGCTTTCGCTGCGCCAGATTTACGCATGTTTTCAATTGCTAGTTCGATGTCAGCGTTTGCTTCTACAAGCGCTTTCTTACATTCCATCATGCCAGCGCCAGTGCGCTCGCGAAGTTCTTTAACTAGAGCAGCAGTTACAGTTGCCATTCTCTATTCCTCGGTTGATTCGAAAATAAGGTAAAAATCAGGGGCCAAAATGAGGCCCCCAATCTAACTATAACTTAGCTTACATTTAATAAAGATTTCAAAATCTATATTAGCTAAGCCAAGCGTGATTCAGAGCCGCTATTATTCAGCTTCTACAAAACCATCTTTTTCAGCAGCTACAGCAGCAACGTCTTTGTTACGACCTTCTTTAACCGCGTCTGCAGCAGCGTTTAGGTAAAGCTGTACTGCACGGATTGCATCGTCGTTACCTGGGATAACGAAGTCAACGCCGTCTGGGTTAGAGTTAGTATCAACTACAGCGTAAACTGGGATACCTAGGTTGTTTGCTTCTTTAACTGCGATGTGTTCGTGATCAGCATCGATTACGAATAGAGCGTCTGGTAGGCCGCCCATGTTCTTGATACCACCAAGAGACTTCTCTAGCTTCTCCATTTCACGAGTGCGCATTAGAGCTTCTTTCTTAGTTAGCTTGTCGAAAGTACCGTCTTGAGCTTGCGCTTCAAGTTCTTTCAGACGCTTGATAGACTGACGAACAGTTTTGTAGTTCGTTAGCATACCGCCTAACCAGCGGTTGTTAACGTAGAACTGGTTGCTGTTTACAGCAGCTTCTTTAACAGCTTCAGATGCAGCGCGCTTAGTACCAACGAAAAGAACTTTACCTTTCTTCTCACCAACTTTAGCGATTTCTGCTAGAGCTTCGTTGAACATTGGTACAGTTTTTTCTAGGTTGATGATATGTACTTTGTTACGAGCACCAAAGATGAATGGCTTCATTTTTGGGTTCCAGTAACGAGTTTGGTGACCGAAGTGAACACCAGCTTTAAGCATATCGCGCATTGATACAGTTGCCATTTTAAAATCCTCTATGGGGTTAGGCCTCCACATCCCCCATGAATCCGACCCCTAACAACTAACCACTTTTCAGCCGTTATCTGTGTTGTTGAGGCACCCCGGAACATGTGTCGGAATGTGTGTGATTTAAAGAAATAAGTTAGTGGACATAAAGCTTGTTTCGCCAATTGGAGAAAACAGTCCTGATGTCCGGCGCGCTTTATACCATATTTTGTCTATCTATGGCTAGAAAAAATTCTAAAAATGGCGACTGCTATACTGATCTCTAAAGGTAAATTTTCTCTATAAAATAGTGTCTATATCAAGCAGGTTCTGCATCTGTTAACCGAACATTATTTAATCACGTTAACAGTATCCTCCAGTATTGTACGGACATGGTAATGTTGCGCTAAATTGCTGCACTGATAGAATAGCCCCAATATGCACACTTAGGTGCTACCAAATTAAGAGATATGCAATGGCTGTAAAAATTAAAACTGCTGAAGAAATTGAAAAAATGCGCGTCGCCGGCAAGCTGGCCGCTGACATTATTGAGATGATCGAACCTCACATCCAAGTGGGTACCACGACGGAAGAGCTCAATACGCTTTGTCATGAGTACGCTCTAGAAAGAGGTGCATACTCTGCGCCACTCGATTACCACGGTTTCCCTAAGTCTATCTGTACGTCTATCAATCATATTGTGTGTCACGGCATTCCCGCGTCACAAGACGAGACGGGTAGCACAGGTCAATTCAAACCTGCGGTACTCAAAGATGGCGACATTCTGAACGTTGATATCACAGTTATCATCCCTGATGACGCAAATGCCGATCTTAGTACTCGCCCTCAAGGCTACCACGGTGACACCTCTAAGATGTTCCTAGTGGGTGAGGTTTCACCTGCAAACAAGCGTCTGTGCATGGTTGCTCAAGAAGCACTTTACGAAGGCATGCGCCAAGTTAAGCCAGGTGTTCAACTTGGTCAAATCGGTACTGCTATCGAGAAGTACATCAAAACAAACAACAAGAACAACCCACGCGCTAAGTTCTCTATTGTTAAAGATTACTGTGGTCACGGCATTGGTTCTGAATTCCACGAAGATCCACAAGTAGTTCACTACAAGAACAGCGATCGCACAGTGCTAAAAGCAGGCATGTGCTTCACTATCGAGCCAATGATCAACGCGGGTAAGTTTGGCTGTCGTCTTGATGACGAAGATAGCTGGACAGTATACACAGCAGACAGCAAGAACTCGGCTCAATGGGAGCACACTCTGGTTGTAACTGATACTGGTTGTGAAGTACTAACACTGCGCAGCGATGATACAATCCCACGTATCATGAAGAACGCTTAGTTCACCGAACTGAGCGTATCAGCCTTTTAAAAATATCCTCGCATTGTCGAGGATATTTTTTATCTACTCAATTTCGATTTTCCATCAGCTTCTGTTAAATTGTTTACTATTCTCATTTGCTTGCACGGATAGCAGACTATGCCTTATCAATGCCCTCTTACGTTCAATGACGAACAAATTGAAATCTGCGAATTAAAAAATCAGCTCGAGATCTTCACGCAGTATCAAAAAAATGAATTTCTGAACCACCACCCCGTCACCGATTTGGTTCTACTGCGCTCCGAATACATGGATTTACTTCTCAATCGTTTGTGGGAAAATTTCGGATTCAACAAACTGCCTCATATTTCACTTGTCGCAGTGGGTGGTTATGGTCGTGGCGAACTGCATCCTTTGTCTGACATTGATATTCTCATTGTCTCGCAAAAAACACTACCACCAGCTCTTGGTGAAAAGGTCAGTCAATTCATTACTCTACTTTGGGATTTAAAGCTCGAAGTTGGCCATGCTGTGCGAACTATTACTGAGTGTCTCGATATCGGCACCGATGATTTAACCGTCGCGACCAACCTACAAGAGTCGCGATTGTTATGTGGTAGTGAAGACACTTTCCAAGAACTAAAACTGAAGATTCATTCCGATTCATTTTGGCCAAGTGAGACGTTTTACAAAGCCAAGATTCAAGAACAGAGAGAGCGTCATGCTCGCTACCACGACACCACCTATAATTTAGAACCGGACATCAAATCGACTCCGGGAGGGCTCAGAGACATCCATACCCTGAGCTGGGTTGCGCGTCGCCACTTCGGCGCGACCTCTTTGTTAGAGATGAGCAAATACGGCTTTCTGACCGATGCTGAATATCGTGAGCTCGTTGAGTGCCAAGATTTTTTATGGCGTGTTCGCTTTGCATTGCATATTGAACTGCGCCGTTACGACAACCGTTTAACGTTCGCGCATCAAGCTCAAGTCGCTGAACATCTGGGTTATACGGGTGAAGGAAACCGTGGTGTTGAGATGATGATGAAAGAGTTCTACCGAACCCTTCGTCGTGTTGCTGAACTGAATAAGATGCTGCTTAAGCTGTTCGATCAAGCGATCATCAATGGCGGTCAAACCCAAGACGCTGAAATTCTCGATAGTGATTTCCAACGTCGAGGTTCGTTGATCGAAGCGCGCAAGCCTGCCCTATTCCAAGCAAGACCAGAAACCATTCTCGATATGTTCATCCATATCGCCAATGACTCGACTATCGAAGGGGTAAGTCCACCAACATTGCGACAACTGCGTACGGCACGCCGTCGATTGAACCGATTCCTGCATACCATTCCTGAAGCTCGTGACAAGTTCATGGATCTAGTTCGCCACCCTAATGCCCTGCACAAAGCCTTTAGCTTAATGCACAAATTGGGCGTGCTCTCTGCGTACTTACCGCAGTGGAGCCAGATCGTTGGTCAGATGCAGTTTGACCTATTCCATGTTTACACCGTGGATGAGCACAGTATCCGCCTGCTCAAGCACATCAACCGCTTTGGTCAAATCGAAAACCACGATAAGCACCCTATCTGCTGTGAAGTCTATCCTCGAGTACAGAAGAAAGAGTTGCTGATCCTTGCCGCTATCTTCCATGACATCGGCAAAGGCCGCGGCGGAGACCACTCTGAGATAGGTGCGGTTGAGGCTTACTCTTTCTGTATTGAACACGGGCTATCGAAGCCTGAAGCCAAACAAGTCGCGTGGTTGGTACAAAATCACCTATTGATGTCAGTAACGGCTCAACGTCGTGATATCTACGACCCAGATGTGATCACCGAATTCGCCAAAAAAGTGCGTGATGAAGAATCACTCGAGCTACTGGTTTGTTTAACCGTTGCCGATATCTGTGCGACTAACCCTGAGCTATGGAACAGTTGGAAACGAACCCTGTTAGCTGAGCTGTTCCACTCAACGCAGCGAGCACTGCGCCGCGGCTTGGAAAACCCTGTCGATGTCAGAGACCGTATTCGTCACAACCAACAAATGGCATCAGCACTGCTGCGTAAAGAAGGCTTCACCGCTCGTGAGATTGAAGTGTTGTGGCAACGCTTTAAGGCCGATTATTTCTTGCGTCACACACATAAACAAATCGCTTGGCACTGTGAGCACTTACTTCGCCTAGAAGACCCAAGCCAACCGTTAGTGCTGATCAGTAAGAAAGCGACGCGCGGTGGCACAGAAGTGTTCGTTTATTGTAAAGACCAAGCAGCACTGTTTGCGACCGTGGTTGCCGAACTCGACAGACGTAACTTTAACGTTCATGACGCGCAGGTCATGGTTAGCAAAGATGGTCATGTTTTGGATACCTTTATCGTACTAGACCAGCACGGCGAAGCGATTGATGAAGCAAGACACAAAGCCGTTGCTAAACATCTGACTCATGTATTGACTGATGGCCGCCCGACTAAGATTAAGACGCGTCGCACGCCACGTAACTTGCAACACTTTAAGGTCAAAACCTTAGTTGAGTTCCTACCAACCAAGAGCAAGAAACGTACCTTGATGGAGTTAAGAGCTCTTGATACGCCGGGGTTATTGGCTCAAGTCGGTGCAACCTTTGCGGAGCTAGACATCAACTTGCACGGTGCCAAAATCACCACCATAGGTGAGCGAGCAGAGGATCTGTTTATTCTGACCAGTGAAGCGGGAGGAAGGCTGTCTGAAGAACAAGAACAGGCACTAAGAGAACGATTAACCGAGCACGTTTCTGAACTCGCACCTTAGAAAGCGAATTCAGTCTAAAAACAGGTTTAATAACCAAATAAGTGTGGGCAAAGATAGAGAGCGATCTTGCCCACAACTTACAATCAATTCACAGGTATCAACTATCTAGCTCGTCGTTAGGCTGCTACATTGATCAAGTCAATTACATAAAAGTATTACATTCATAACCTAGAGGTCGCTTATGTATCCAAACCTCACTGGCTTAGGTATCCACGAACCTAAACAGATTGAACGTTACTCCCTTCGCCAAGAAGCGCACAAAGATATCCTGAAGATTTACTTTCGTAAGCAGAAAGGGGAACTGTTCGCGAAAAGCGTTAAATTTAAGTACCCACGACAAGTAAAAAGTGTGCTTGTTAGCGGTGGCAATAATCAATACAAAGAAGTGACAGAGATTAACCGCAACCTCACTCTTGTGATTGATGAACTCAACAAAATCACCAAACCGACGCCAACGGCTGAGGTGGATGTGAAGCAGAAGATCCTTACCGACTTACGCCATCTAGAGAAAGTGGTATCAAGCAAGATCGCTGAGATCGAAGCTGATCTAGAAAAGCTAAAATGATCCCGCGACTAACTATTACTGTTAACTAACCAACATTAGTTATGCCGTTAAGGTTATACAGATACAAAAAGGGCTGATATCACTATCAGCCCTTTGTTTTTTATTCTATTTTCTCTATTCACTTAGACTGGAGATTGCCTAAACACGCGAGACTTACTTAGACAAGCAAGTTTGAGCATCGATTAAGTTAGTATCCCACTCAAAAGTTTCAAGCAACCTTAACCACGTTTCATCTAGGTTAGCCTTCATCACTAACTCCTTCTTTGTAAAAGGGTGGATGAAGCGTAGCTCAGAAGCATGCAGTAACAAACGGTGAGAGTCTAAATCATCACGAAACAGTCGGTTATGCTTACCATCACCATGCGAAGTATCACCCACGATTGGGTGTCTTAGGTGAGCCATATGACGACGCAACTGATGCTTGCGACCTGTCTTTGGCATCATCTCAACCAAGCAATAACGACTGGTTGGGAAGCGGCCTGTTGAATACGGCACTTCAACTTTCGCTAACGGCTCGTAAACGGTAATAGCCTCTTGGGGTTCTTTATCTTCTTTCACGAACTTGTCTGCGATCTTATCCAACTCGACCTTGAGTGCGTAGTCGAGCGTATCGCCCTCTTCTATCCAGCCACGCACAATCGCATGATAAGTCTTTTGCATCTCATGGTTGGCGAACATCGGCATGACTTCAGAGGCAACCTCACTCGACAATGCAAACACCAAAACACCGGATGTAGGTCGGTCTAAACGATGCAAAGGAAATACATGCTGACCAATTTGGTCACGCAGTGTTTGCATAACAAATTGAGTCTCGTGTTTATCCAACCATGAGCGATGTACTAGCATACCTGCAGGCTTATTCACCGCGACAAAATACTCATCTTGATAAATGATCTCTAACATTACGCGCATACCTCATCAATGCTCAGAATCGTCACTAGCAGTTCGACTTTGTCTGCCTCATTTTTCCACACTTCACCAAAATAAGGATGGATAGCAAAGCCTTTCGGTAGGCTCATTTGGGCATCCATCATTGCGTTGATCTTAACGATAAAGATCCACTGCAACCACTCTTCCGGTTGTAACGAATCAATCCCGAAAGGTTCAACGCTCGCCAGAGCTTCATCCGAAGGCGGAAGCGTGCTCCATAGCGAACATTGGCGCATTTGTTCTTCTAGTTGTTGAAGTAAAAGAGGTAACTTTGTGGCTGCTGTCATTTTTCACCAAGTTATTTATCTAGTGACCTTGAAATTGGGGCATAGAGTACCATCTATTTAGGAAAGAAAGTTAGGAGCTTTATTACTATGGAAACGATTCACACGCTCACTCAGTTACTAAAGAATAGCGGTTGCCAGTACGATATCTACGACCTAGGTCGCCGTATTCAGAAGATCGACAACACCTTATTCTCTGATGTTGAGCAAGGGAAACAGCCGTACCCATTTCCACTTCAGAAACAAGCTCACTTAGCGATTAGTTACTGGAACGAACACAAGCAACCTTGGATCTGGTTCCTAAAATTCAAACTGGACGAAAGAGGCCTATTACATCAAGGTGATGTCGGCAATTTCCTTAAGTTTGTTATCGAAGCGATGGGCACACGTTTGAACGGTGAGATCAGCGAAGAGCAACAACAAAAGCTGTCAAACAACCCATATACCTTCAAGCCTTCAGAAGACAAAATGGCCGTGTTCCATAGCCAAGTAAGAGCAGGTTTAGACCTTGCAACGAGCCAATACTACGAACACGCTCAACACTACTTCACAGGCGATCTAGGCTGGGACAACTGGAAAACCGTTGGCCTACAAGGCATCACTGATATGTGTGCTCGTTTAGGCAGCCAACAAAATGGTGTCGCGATTCGCAAAGCATTGAATAAGCTGCCTTCAGAACCTCTATACGCGACTCTCGGGGCGCTTGAGCATACGCAAATCAATGACAAGCTCGCTCAACGCTTACAAGAAATGGCAGAGAATGAGATTAACAGTCAAGAGCCAGATCTGTTCTTACTGTCAGCACTGGTACGTGCCCTTTCTGGCGCAGAGCAAAGCACAACCAACGCCGTAATTAACCAAGTTCTGGCTAGCCCGCGCTTAAGCCACCAAGAAGTATTGATTGGTTTGGCTGGTCGCAGCTGGCACGCACTGCAAGATCCTGCGATTGCTGAGCAGTTCTTGCTGCGTCTCGCACAAACGGGCAACCAAAACTTGTTCAATCAGTTATTTGCAGATTTAGTGATGATTCCGACACTGAGAATGGTATTTTTACCATTATTGAACTCGAACCCATCACCAGAACTCGCCAATGCACTTGTAGAATTACAACAAGCGGCTAAGTCGCAATAGATACCAGACAGAACAGCTCAGTAGCTCATAACAAAAAGCTCAAATCACGAACGGAATAGAGAGATAAAAGGAAGTATGGATTAAATGATAGATAACTTATTGGCTATTTTGATGCTGTGCTTCTTTTGCTTTCTGTTTTGGCAACAGCGCAGGCAATCCGAGCTTGCGAAAGCTGCCATTGCGAGAAAATGTAAAGAGCTCGACTTACAGCTATTAAGTGTTGCCTTTAGTGGTCATAAACTTAAGATGCGCCATGAGCTCACCACCATTTGGCGCTGGCACACCGTGTATCAATTTGAGTTTTCAGCGTTAGGTGATGACCTGTACCAAGGGAAACTGACCATGGTGGGCTTCCGTTCTATGCGGTTTGAGCTACAGCCTCATAGAATGTAACATCGCAATACGCGGTATAACTATATTCATGATAAGGGCCAAACTGATCTTGTTTGGTCTCTTTAAATGCAAAGCCTAACTTTTCAAGTAACTTAATTGATGGGTTATGACCAACATTAACGGTCGCGACAACATTCGTTAGGTGTTCTTCAAAACAAACCAAACTAAAGAAAGGTTTTAGCACTTCACTAGCAAGGCCTTGATTCCAAAACTCCTTGTCCAGAATAAATCCCAGTTCATGCTTCCCTTCTTCAGACGAAACAAACAAATGCCCGAGGTATTCGCGGGTTTGGTTGTGGATAATGGCTCGGCAAAAACCAACGTTGTCGTTCAGTATTTCTTGAAATAGGTGTTTTGCAGAGGCAATAGAATGCGGCCCGTTCATTTCAGCACGATTGATGGGGCAGCAATTCAACTTGATAAAGTCATGTTCTAACTGCTCGGTATAAGGTACCAACAGCGTTCTTGAGGTTGCTATCGTCATAAAACACTCCTTGTGTTGACCATTAGCAGAAAAGCAGATGTCGCGTGCTTAGATAAAAGCTCCTGAATTAAAGAGAGCCCCTAGATAGAGAAAAAGCCTTAGGAAAAGAAAAGCCCCGACACCGAAGTGTCAGGGCTAGGGTCTTACTCGCAGCAGTCCGGCTACTAATTAATGCTCCATGCATCATCCATAATAGTGGCTGTAATCCTTCAGCTCTTTCCTTTACTTCGCCGTCCTAGCGGTGTCCAATCATCCTGAAAGCTAACAATCCTAGTTAGCGCACATCACTTGTTCCGTGAGCGGTGTCCTTTACATCGTCCTGATGCTAATCCAACCCTTTAATCCTAAAGGTGTCCATTGTCATTCCGTTGCAGCTAACTTCCTGTTAACTGACTGTATCCCTACAATGTCCTTACGCTCCATGCTTGATCACTCAATCCTAAGTAACCAAATCTTCATCCTGAAGATAACCAAATCCTTGGTGCTTTCCTGTTCCGTGTCAGAATCCTTCCGACAAGGTTTAATTTACGCGATTTAGGATTTCGGACAATAGATTTGCATCACATTTTGAATTCAAGAAAGTTGTTAATTATATGAAACAATTAAAATTCAACAACTTAACCATGTGCACATCAATCTCTCTAGCGATGTATTCGTGTTATCTCACAACCTTTGTAAGAGATCTCTCACAAGCCATGGGCGGTTTTATGATTCGCTATCATTCACCAGAGCGAGTAAAATGACTAAAGACTAAAAATGGAGATCAACATGCTGACAAAAGATGTTTCTGAAGAGTTGAAATCAGTGCTTGAAGGACTGCAAGCGCAAGGGAAAGAGCCGACAGTTGCTTTAGTTAAGGCTCGTATGAGCACATCCGTTCCGATGCCCGCTTTAATCACGACCATCAAGAGCTGGAAAAGCGCAAATCGTGTTCCTAAAGTTGAAGTCGCGACACAAGAAGAGCCAGCACTTGATCGTGTTAGCCAACTGGAAAAGCAAATCCTTGAACTCACTGCTCGCGTTGCCATGCTTGAAGCTAAACTAACTGATCAATAAGGCAACTGAGCAATAAGTTGACCGATAAATAAGCTAACAGAGAAATAGAACACTATGAAGATATGGGTTGATGCGGACGCTTGTCCAAAGGTTATCCGAGAAACAATCGTACGCGCAGCTGAGCGCACAGGGGTTGAATGTACCTTTGTGGCAAACCATCTGGTTCCCGTTCCTAAACGCAATAACATTCACTCAATTCAAGTGCCAAGCGGGTTTGATATTGCTGATGATGAAATCGTAAAGCGCACTGAACCCGGCGATCTTGTGATTACATCCGATATCCCTCTGGCTGACGAAGTGATCACTAAAGGTGGGCAAGCACTCAGCTCTCGTGGTGAGCTTTACACCAAAGAGACCATTAAAGCGCGTCTGAACATTCGTGACTTTATGGATACCATGCGCTCAAGTGGCATCCAAACGGGTGGACCAAGTGCCCTTTCTCAAACCGACCGTCGTGAGTTCGCAAACCACTTAGATAGAATTCTAGCCAAACGCTAGCTGGCTCATCCGAGCTTAACCTAGTTCTATCTCTCCATAAAAAATCAAAAAACCTGCAAACAATGCAGGTTTTTTTAATATCAATTAGAAGAAGGTTTCCCCTACTCTACAACTAAGGCGTGTAGTACGTTGCAGCGCCTGGACCTACTGGTAGACCGAATACGAATACCCATAGGTAGAACAAGATGCTCCAACCAAACATGAATACCATTGAGTAAGGCAACATTGTCGCGATCAGTGTACCGATACCTAGGTTCTTCATGTAGCGAGTTGCTACGGCAAGGATAAGACCGAAGTAGCTCATCATTGGTGTAATGATGTTGGTTGTTGAATCACCGATACGGTAAGCCGCTTGAATCGTTTCAGGTGCGTAGCCTACTAGCATTAGCATTGGAACGAAGATTGGCGCTGTTACTGCCCACTGTGCAGAAGCTGAACCGATCATCAGGTTAATGAAACCACACATTAGGATGAATGCGAAGAACAACATTGGACCCGTTAGGCCGATATCCTGAAGGAATGTTGCGCCGCCTACAGCAACCACTTGACCAAAGTTCGTCCACTTAAAGAAAGCAACAAACTGTGCAGCAAAGAATACAAGAACGATGTACATGCCCATTGAAGACATCGACGTTGCCATTGCATTAATCACATCACGGTCATTCTTCATTGAACCGGTAATTTTGCCGTAAACAAAACCAGGAATAGCAAAGAATACAAAGATAAACGCGACGATACTTTTCAGGAATGGAGAGCCTGAAATCGTGCCCGCCTCTGAACGTAGAACACCGTCAGCAGGAACAACAGTCCAAGCTAA
Source organism: Vibrio sp. 10N.286.51.E5 (assembly GCF_041469125.1). Classification (NCBI taxonomy): domain Bacteria; kingdom Pseudomonadati; phylum Pseudomonadota; class Gammaproteobacteria; order Vibrionales; family Vibrionaceae; genus Vibrio; species Vibrio sp. 10N.286.51.E5. The sequence continues at coordinate 64,806 of NZ_JBFRJZ010000044.1, forward strand.
AAGCGCACTCACGATTAATACAGCGACACCCGCCAATCTAAGGCCTTTCTTCTCAATAGCAGTAAGCTTACCCATTGAGTCATTTGAAAGATCTTCAGACGCGTCTTCGACATTGTATTTACCCAGTTTAGGTTCAACAATCTTCTCTGTTACCAATGCGCCGGCAATCGAGATAAAGAAGGTCGAAATAAACATGAAGTACCAGTTTGATTCAGGGCCAACAGAGTAAGATGGATCAAGCATTTGTGCTGCTGTTTCTGTGATACCAGAAAGCAGTGGATCAACCGTACCGATAAGTAGATTTGCAGAATAACCACCAGATACACCAGCAAATGCTGCCGCTAGACCTGCTAATGGGTGACGACCCAATGAGTGGAAAAGCATTGCTGCAAGAGGGATAAGTACTACGTAACCCAGCTCTGAAGCCGTGTTAGAGATAATACCGGCAAATACCACGGTTACAGTAACCATGCGCTGAGATGCGCCCATTACCATGCCGCGCATTGCCGCAGATAATAGACCTGAGTGCTCAGCAATCGCAACACCTAGCATTGCAACAAGTACAGTACCAAGTGGCGCAAAGCCAACAAAGTTCGAAACTAGATTCGTTACGATGAGTTGTAAGCCTTCAGCATTAAGTAAGCTTACAACGTGGATCATACCATCAGCAGCACGACCACTAGCACCTTCAGGGCGAGGGTCCATGACAGACACTTCAAAGTAACCAGCAATACCTGAAGAAACTAGGATTGCGACACAGAAGATAGCAAAAAGAGTGATTGGGTGGGGTAAAAGGTTCCCCAAATATTCAACGCTGTCTAAAAAGCGTGTGAAAATAGGTTTTTTTGGTGCGTTGTTTTTTATTGAAGCAGATGAACTCATCTGTTCCCTCCTTGTGTAGTGATTCCTGTGCAATTGTGACAAAGATGTTCAAATTGCCAGCGAAGGGTACGCGACAAAAATATCAATTAGAAATTCAAAATGTTACAAAGTGTGTAACAAACGACGACTTTTAACTCTATTTGAACAATTAATTAGCAAATAAATCTATATTAAACACAAAAACTAGATTTATAATTTACAACAACGCATTCACTAGAAATATAACTCACAATATAACCCATTGATTCACTTGAAAATAAAATACATCGTACGTTAAATACACACTCGATATCCGGTTAAGTTCCTCTCGAAGGAAAAGAAAAACAGACAAATGAATGAAGTTTGACTTTCCCCTCGTTTTTACACACATGTCACATCATATTGACGGTTATTTTTGAACCGCTTTAAATCTTGGATTGGATTTACAGATCACATAGTGACGCCCTCTACGCTTAACTATCTGGCAATCAGGGTGACGGCTTTTCGCACTTTTAAGTGATTTAACAACTTTCATTATTTAGCTCCCTTACCTAATTGACCAAAACGACGAGTGAAGTTCGCAACGCGTCCCTCTTTATGTAGCACTCGTTGTTTGCCCGTATAGAAAGGATGCGACTTTGGCGACACCTCAATCGTGAAGTAAGGGCAAGTATTGCCGACTTCCCATTCGATAGTACGGTCTGTTTTTAGCGTTGAGCCGATTAAGAAGTACTCATCGACACTGGTGTCATGAAAAACCACGGGACGGTAATCTGGATGGATATTCGGTTTCATTGTATTCCCCTTAAATAACCAACTTGATATGTTATAACACTACAAGTGACAATTGTTATCAAAAGAAAAACAAGCGATTTTATGATATTTTTCCGTCTTAATCGTAATCAGAGAACACCCAACTATGTACACAATTGAACCTGTTGGCTTTATTGAGTCTCCTTATAAAGAGAAGTTCGCTGTGCCAAGGCAGCCCAGGTTGGTACCCACATCCACCTCAAGAGTCAGATTGGTTGATGCAGCAAACTGCCTTGAGTCTGTTCGTGATATAGAGCAATTTAGCCATGTTTGGTTACTATTTCTGTTCGACAAGAACCTTGAAGCAGGCTGGAAACCAACTGTGAGGCCACCTCGCCTTGGCGGGAATGAACGTATTGGTGTATTCGCGTCACGTGCCACATTCAGACCAAATGGAATTGGCATGTCTGCGGTTGAACTAAAAGGTGTGTCTCAAGAGAAAGGACAGACTTGGTTGGATCTCGGCAGCGTCGACTTAGTAGACGGTACACCGATCATCGACATCAAGCCTTATATCCCCTATTCAGATTCGATTCCGGATGCATTGGGAGGGTTTGCCGCCGATGAACCAGAAGTGCTCGACGTTAACTTTTCGCAGCAAGCGCAAAGTAAGCTCGCAAGCCATCCACAAGCGCGCCATATCATTCAGGTGATCAAAGAAGTATTAGGCCAAGATCCGCGACCTGCCTATAAAAAAGGCAAGCCTGACAACAAGGAATATGCGGTAAATTTGTTCAATCTTAACGTGAAATTCGTGGTTGAAACGCTTTTCATCAATGTAACTGACATTGAACGCTTTTGAGATCCCAAATAGGCTGATATTATATGCGGCTATATCAGATTTGCTGTGGTTACGAACGACAGCAAGTTTTCTTTTATCAATGATGAAACGGATACCATAGAATGCGTACCAGTAACTACCTTCTTTCTACTCTGAAAGAGACTCCAAACGACGCAGAAGTTATCAGCCACCAGCTGATGCTACGTGCAGGTATGATCCGTAAGCTAGCTTCAGGTTTATATACTTGGCTACCTACTGGTCTACGTGTACTGCGTAAAGTCGAAAATATCGTTCGCCAAGAGATCGATAATGCAGGTGCCGTTGAAATCTTGATGCCCGTAGTTCAACCGTTTGAGCTTTGGGAAGAGACTGGCCGTTCTGAAAAGATGGGGCCTGAGCTACTTCGTTTCACAGACCGTCACTCTCGTCCATTTGTTCTTAGCCCAACAGCTGAAGAAGTGGTAACGAGTCTAGTACGTAACGAGATCAGCTCTTACAAACAGCTACCTCTAAATCTGTACCAAATCCAGACTAAATTCCGTGATGAGCGCCGCCCTCGTTTTGGCGTAATGCGTGCACGTGAATTCTCTATGATGGATGCGTACAGCTTTGATATCGACAAAGAAGGCTTAGAAAAGTCTTACCAAGCGATGCACGATGCTTACTGTAAAGCATTCGACCGTATGGGCCTTGAATACCGTCCAGTATTGGCAGACTCTGGCGCAATCGGCGGCAGCGGCTCTCAAGAGTTCCACGTTCTTGCTGAAAGCGGCGAAGACCTAATCGCATTCTCAACTGAGTCAGATTACGCAGCAAACATCGAAAAAGCAGAAGCACTTGCTCCTACTGAAGATGCAGCAGCACCAACTCAAGAGATGGAACTGGTTGATACACCAAATGCGAAAACTATCGCAGAATTGGTAGAGCAACACGGTCTAGCAATCGAGAAGACTGTTAAGACTCTATTCGTTAAAGCATCTGATGAAGTAGAAGCAGATATCATTGCTCTAATCATCCGTGGTGACCACGAGCTTAACGAAGTGAAAGCAGAAAACCTTCCACAGGTTGCTTCTCCATTAGAGATGGCTTCTGAAGAAGAAATCCGCGCACTTGTTGGTGCAGGTCCTGGTTCACTTGGACCTGTTGGCCTAGAGCTACCATTCATCGTTGACCGCTCTGTTGCTGTAATGAGCGACTTTGGCGCTGGTGCAAACGTAGATGGTAAGCACTACTTCGGCATCAACTGGGGTCGTGACGTTGAGCTTGCTCAAGTTGAAGATCTACGTAACGTTGTTGAAGGCGACCTTAGCCCATGTGGTCAAGGTACTATTCAGCTTAAGCGTGGTATCGAAGTGGGTCACATCTTCCAACTAGGTAATACTTACTCTAAAGCAATGAACTGTAACGTGCTTGGTCCTGATGGTAAGAGCGTAATCCTAGAGATGGGTTGTTACGGTATCGGTGTTTCACGTGTTGTTGCATCTGCTATCGAGCAAAACCACGATAAATTCGGTATCACTTGGCCAGACGCACTAGCGCCGTTCCAAGTTGCTATCGTACCAATGAACATGCACAAATCTGAGCGCGTTAAAGAAGCAGCTGAGAAGCTATACGCTGAATTAACAGCTATGGGTATCGAAGTTTTATTCGATGACCGTAAAGAGCGCCCTGGTGTTATGTTTAAAGATATCGAGCTTGTGGGTATCCCTCACACTATCGTTATCGGCGATCGCAGCATGGACGAAGGTAACTTCGAATACAAAAACCGTCGTACTGGTGATAAAGAAGCTATCGCAATGGACACGGTTATCGAGCACCTTAAGGCTCAACTAGCTTAGTAATCCGATTACTGACTAGATAAACATTGAAAGGCTGCCGTTAGGTGGCCTTTTTTGTGCCTGTCATTTCGCTTCAAACTCCCTTCTATTTATCAGTAGAGTAAATAACGTAAGTTAATCCCCTGTTCATCTTTAAATCCGTATATTGGTGTCATCAACTTTTTGGACATGCTCACCATTGGAGGTATCGATGGATATCAAAAGCTTACTGAACCAAGCACTTAAATCAGATCTCGTAAAACAAGGTACTCAGCAACTTTCACAAGGGTCTTCAAGTTTAAGTGGCCTTTCTCAAGGCAGCAATAGCAAGAGTAGCAGTAAAAGTACACTCGGAGCCTTCGGTGCAGGCGCAGTTGGCGGAGGACTGTTAGGTGCGTTAATGGGCTCTAAGAAGACTAAGAAAATGGGTAAGAAAGCGGCTGGGATTGGCAGCGCAGCAGCACTGGGCGCTTTGGCTTATAAAGTCTACAACGACTACCAGTCCAAACAAGGCCAGACACCTAACGCCGAACAGGCTCAGTTTGATGAAAATGATGCAAACCACAGCGTGCTGATTCTACGATCGATAATTGCCGCGTCTAAAGCTGATGGCCATGTTGATGAAGAAGAGATGGCTAAGATAGAGCAAGCCGTCGAGAATATGGGCGCTGATTATCAACTGACTAAATTGGTCTCTGAAGAACTGCATAAGCCACTCGACCCAAGCGAAATCGCTCAACTGGCAACGTCACCTCAACAGGCGAGTGAGATCTACTTAGCCTCTTTGATTGTGGCCGACGAACAGAATTTCATGGAAAAGGCGTACCTGAAAGAGCTCGCGAAACAGCTCAATCTTGCTGATGAAGTCACCTATCAACTTGAACAACAAGTCTCTGGCTAATCGGCAAGTACCAAACGAAGCCGTAAAGAACGGCCTAAGCAGCGAGCTAACCAAGTGAGATATTGAGCAAGGACAAACTAACTCTGAACTTAATCAGATCCACTTTGTTTTTGCTTATCTCTATGTGTATATTGAGATCAGTTATCATTTGGTTAGGTATAAAAATGAAAGTATACGATTGTTGTGATTTGGTGCGTGAACTGTATTCTCAAATTGGCAGTGGCGACCAAGGCTATATCCCTAAAGCGATCACCTGCGCAGTAAAAACATTGAATGACCTTGCTGCCGATGAGTCTCTTCCTAAAGAAGCTCGTGAACGTGCAGCCTTTGCCGCTGCTAACTTACTGATTTCAGATTTCGAGGACTAATATGAACCTCGCTAACTTTGAAAAAATGGATCCAGTGATGTTGATGAGCATCGTCAACATGAAGCTTCGTGACGACTTCGGCGGTGATTTAGATCGAGTGGTCAACTTCTACGAGATCGACAAAGCAGCATTGATCGCAAAGCTCGCGTCTGCTGGTTTTGAGTATCTTCCAGAAGCTAAACAGTTTCGATAGTCGTTAAAAAAATCTTCCTATTTAAAGGCCAACCTCTGTGTTGGTCTTTTTTTGTTGGTGATACGTAACAAGTAAACATGCAGTAAACCCGTTATAAATTATCTGTCTGCACCTATACTTTTATATCTTAGAGTCAACGAACGCGCCTTGAACCAAAGCGTATTGTTGTATAGGCTACCCAAACTAGCATATAAAACTCATCACCCAACTTGATGATAGTGAAGGATTAACAATGAAAAGACTCGGACTTTTAGCCGTTATCGCAGCCGCACTCACCGCAGGTTGCGCTTCAAATACTCAGCAAGACAACTTTCGCGAAGCCTCTTTTGAGCTGTGTAATACTGAAGTCGATATTTACTCTGTAAGCCATGATGAACGAGTTCGTATCGTCTGCTCTGATGGCTCTAAATTCGCTCTGAAAAGCGAAGATACACTAGAAGTGATGCGTGACATCAACATCGACTACTGCGATGGCGAAGGCCTAGGTAAGTTCAGTGAAAGCCGCCACTACTACTCTTTCAAGTGTAAGTCAGGCACCCTACTTAGCATCAAAAAGTAGAATCGACACAATCAAAGAACAAAGGGTTAATGTGAAAGCATTAGCCCTTTTTAGTACCCGCTTCTCTTCACTCTCATTCGCTGATCACCAGACACAAAAAAGGCTCCTATTAAGGAGCCTCTAGTATCATCGTTTTTCAAAGTAGTTGTTTGAAATTCTAGGAGAGCACGCGGAGCTTACGAATGTAAGTGAGCATGCTCGACAACGAAGTTCAAATCACTACGAAGAAAAATTAAGCATAAACAGGTAGACGCTTACAGATTTCTAATACTTTTGCTTTAGTCGCTTCGATAACAGACTCATCACCCATGTTATCTAGGATGTCACAGATCCAACCTGCTAGCTCTTTCGCGTCTGCTTCTGAGAAACCGCGACGAGTGATAGAAGGAGAACCGATACGGATACCTGAAGTAACGAATGGGCTACGTGGGTCGTTTGGTACTGAGTTCTTGTTTACAGTGATGTTTGCTGCACCTAGTGCTGCATCTGCTTCTTTACCTGTGATGTCTTTGTTGATTAGGTCAACTAGGAACAGGTGGTTCTCTGTAGAACCTGAAACGATGTTGTAACCACGAGCTAGGAATTCAGCAACCATTGCTTTTGCGTTAGCAACAACGCGTGCTTGGTATTCTTTGAACTCTGGCTCTAGAGCTTCTTTGAACGCTACTGCTTTACCAGCGATAACGTGCATTAGAGGACCACCTTGGCCGCCTGGGAATACTGCTGAGTTCAGCTTCTTGTAAAGATCTTCGCCTTCGTTAGAAAGGATTAGACCACCACGAGGACCCGCAAGCGTTTTGTGCGTCGTTGTAGTTACTACGTGAGCGTGTGGCACTGGGTTCGGGTAAACGCCTGCAGCGATTAGACCTGCTACGTGAGCCATATCTACGAACAGGTAAGCACCTACTTTGTCAGCGATTTCACGCATGCGCTTCCAATCACAGATTTGAGAGTAAGCAGAGAAACCACCGATGATCATCTTAGGCTTGTTCTCGATAGCCAGCTTTTCCATCTCTTCGTAATCGATTTGACCCGCTTCATCGATACCGTAAGGGATGATGTTGTAAAGCTTACCAGAGAAGTTTACTGGAGAACCGTGAGTTAGGTGACCACCGTGTGCTAGGCTCATACCTAGAACCGTATCGCCTGCATTTAGTAGTGCCATGTATACAGCGTTATTTGCTTGAGAACCTGAGTGAGGCTGTACGTTTGCGTACTCTGCACCAAATAGTTCACATGCACGTTCAATTGCTAGAGTTTCAACTTTGTCTACGTACTCACAACCACCGTAGTAACGCTTGCCTGGGTAGCCTTCAGCGTATTTGTTTGTTAGCTGAGAACCTTGAGCTTCCATTACACGTGGGCTTGTGTAGTTTTCTGAAGCGATAAGTTCGATATGCTCTTCCTGACGAAGAGTTTCTTCTTGGATAGCTGCGAATAGATCCGCATCGTAATCAGCAATGTTCATGTCACGCTTAAGCATCTGTATCTCCTGACTCAGATTGTACTGAAAGTTTCAAAAAAACCACACAACGACCGAAAGCAAACGTTTCCGTCACCGTTTTGATGTGACGCATTCTACATAATTTGATCTAGGTCATAAAGAGCTAATTGCAATTTTATCATGCAGTTTTTTCATAATCACAAATAAGATTCATCATGGTTATTTGGCTTATCCAACCAAAGATGGCGCTTACTGTCAATTTTACGCTTTACACCCTGTAAAACGCAGATTACATAGGTTTACCTTAATTTTGCCCCTCAAGCTACCGAAAGCTAAGGTTTTTCTCTACTATGCACGCCTTTATTGGTTAGGTAATTATAAAAACGATGGAAAAACACTCACGTAAAGAAGATTGGGTAGCGATTCTCACTGGCACGTTTTTAGTGGCGTTAGGCGTCTTCTTTTTACAGTCAGCGAACCTGCTTACCGGGGGCACTACTGGCTTGGCTCTGCTTTTGAGTCAATTCTTGCCTGTAACCTTTGGTATTTTGTACTTTGTTGCCAATTGTCCATTCTATTTATTAGCATGGAAACGATTCGGCCGTAGCTTTGCTATTAGCAGTGCGATTTCTGGTGCTTTAGTGTCTGTGTTTGCCGATCATTTATACTTAGTTATCTCGCTAGAAGTTCATAACGAGATCTATTGTGCTGTTGCCGGCGGCTTACTAATGGGCTTAGGTATGCTAATCCTATTCCGTCACCGCTCAAGTCTGGGTGGCTTCAACGTACTGTGCTTGTTTATCCAAGACCGCTACGGTATCTCGGTAGGTAAAACACAAATGGGTATTGATGCATGTATTCTGTTTGCATCGTTCTTCTTCGTATCACCTTGGGTGATTGCCGTTTCTGTATTAGGCACCGCAGTATTGAACATCGTATTGGCAATGAACCACAAACCAACTCGCTACTCGGTGAATTACGCGTCTTAGAGTTCATTACCTGCTCTGTCGTTGCTGGCACTCGATGCTCAAACTTCTCGCAAGTAGACTCGAGGCACGATATTCCAGCCATCACTAAAACAAAAAAGGCTTTGGGGAGCACTCCAAAGCCTTTGTAGAAGCCCAATCCTTTAAGGGGAATAAGAATCAAGCTTCTTAAAATGAAACAAGGTTAACCTTCAATCAAGAGAATACGAGTCTCGTAAGGACGTAAGACTTGATGATGTAATGCAACTGAAGTGTTCGCTTGTTGATAGTTAGACAACAGACTCTTCGCCTTAGTCATATCAAAACGTTCCGGTAAAACGCACTCCGCCTCTTCACCATAATAGTTGTTAATACACAGCAAGGTTTGCCCTTCGTTCTCACGTGCATATGCAAAAATGGATGAGTGATCAGGCAATAGATCTTGATAGCTGCCATCTGTAATCACTGGCACTTGTTTACGTAACTCAATCAAACTCTTATAGAAATAGAAAACAGAGTCTTTGTCTTCCAGTGCTTGCTCAGCGTTAATCCCAGGGTAATTATTCGCTACATCAAGCCATGGCTGAGCTTGTGAGAACCCTGCGTAAGGCTCACTGTTCCATTGCATTGGTGTACGAGAGTTATCACGAGACTTCTGCGCCAAAATCGCCATCATATCTTCATGAGCCACACCATCACGGTTCACCATGATGTCGTACATATTGGTACTCTCAACATCACGATACTGGCTAATTTCAGTATAGCTAGGGTTAGTCATGCCAATCTCTTCACCTTGATAGATATAAGGTGTGCCCTGCATCATGTGGACAGAAGCGGCGAGCATCTTGGCTGATTCAACTCGATATTGCTGATCGTTACCTAAGCGACTCACCACTCTTGGTTGGTCGTGGTTACACCAGAATAGTGCGCCCCACCCTTTGCCATTCAATCCCGTTTGCCAGTGGTTAAAGATCGATTTGAGCTGTAAGAAATCAAACGGCGCATTGGTCCACTTCTCACCATTGGTGTAATCGACCTTAAGGTGGTGGAAGTTAAACACCATCGATAGCTCACTGTTATCAACGTTTGAGTATTGCTGGCAGTGTTCCAACGTGGTTGAAGACATCTCGCCTACGGTCACGCTGCCGTACTTCTGAAATACGGCTTCGCTGATCTCTTTCAGGTATTCGTGTACACGTGGACCATCGGTATAGAAACGACGGCCATCACCGATATCATCATTAGGAAAGTCTTGCTGCTTCGAAATCAGGTTGATCACATCCAAGCGGAAACCATCAACGCCCTTTTCTGCCCAAAAGCTGATAACGTCTTTCACTTCTTCACGTACAACCGGGTTCTCCCAGTTGAGGTCAGCCTGTTCTTTGGCGAATAAGTGTAGGAAGTATTGCCCAGTCGCCTCATCTAGTTCCCACGCATTACCACCGAACTTAGACTGCCAGTTAGTTGGTGCTTGACCATCTACGGGATCTTTCCAAATATAGTAATCGCGGTAAGAGCTGTTTTTGTCGCCCAAAGCAGATTGAAACCATGCATGCTCTGTCGAGGTGTGGTTTACCACGATATCCATCACGATACGGATACCACGTTGGTGCGCTTCAGACAGTAATAAGTCGAAGTCTTCCATGGTGCCGAATTGAGGATTAATCGCGTAGTAGTCTGAGATATCGTAACCATTATCGATCATAGGAGATGCGTAAACCGGGGTTAGCCAAATCGCATCGACACTCAAATGTTTGAGGTAATCCAGTTTCGAAATGATCCCTTTGATGTCGCCAGTACCTTTACTGCCACTGTCACAAAAGCTCTTTGGGTAGATTTGATAGATGGTTGCGGTTTTCCACCAACTTTCATCATGCTCAGTCATCGCCATCTCTAACACTCACTTACCAGAAAATATAAAATAAAAACCACCATGCAAATCATGGTCGAATAGCCGTTATAACTAAAAGAAAAAGCTATAACTAAGAGAAAAAGCGATGGCTCACTTTGGAGTCATCGCTTATTTAATGCATTACGCGTTGGCGGTTTCTAGCTCGCCTTTCATCTGTGCTCGTTTATAGAAGAACAGTGTTAACGTGACGGGTAGTACAATCGCCACCAGCATCGCAATTAAGTAAACAGACCAATATTGCGGTTGAATCGATAAGATACCCGGCAAGCCACCAACACCGATACCATTCGCCATCACACCTGCACTACCACAGATTGCAGCCGCTGCAGCACTGCCGATCATTGCGCTCAGCATTGGGAATTTGTATTTAAGGTTGATGCCGTACATCGCAGGCTCCGTCACACCTAAGTAGGCAGAGATTGCAGCTGGAACCGAGATGTCTCGTTCACCTTCGCGTTTACTTAAGATAATGATGCCAACAACCGCTGAAGCTTGTGCAATGTTTGATAGTGCAATCAAAGGCCAAATTGGTGTCCCGCCTAAGTCTTGCATCAGTTGCAGATCCACCGCGTTGGTGGTGTGGTGAATACCCGTGATAACCAAAGGTGCGTATAGGAAACCAAAAACCACTGAACCAAGAATCGCAAAATCACCTGTCATTGCAGCTTTAGCCGCGAATGCCACACCATCGCCTAACATACGACCGAATGGGCCAATGAAAGCGTGCGCTAGAATCACAGACAAAATAATCGATACAAATGGCACAACCACTAGGTACAAGTAAGCAGGGACGATACGCTTAAGATTGGTTTCAATGAACGCCAAAGCCACACCCGCTAACATCGCTGGGATCACCTGAGCCTGATAACCGACCTTCTCTATCACGAACAGCCCAAAATCCCATACCTCAGGTACCGATTTACCTATCATGTATGCGTTCATGAGTTGTGGTGAAACTAAGGTCACACCGAGCGTGATACCCAAAATAGGGGTTCCGCCAAGCTTCTTAACCGTAGCCCAACACACGCCAACCGGTAGGAAGAAGAAAATAGCTTCGCCGATCAACCATAAGAAAGAGTGAACGGTTGCCCAGAATTGACTGATTTCAACGAGGGTTTTGCCGTCGAACATGCGAATGTCGCCAATCACATTACGGAAACCAAGAATCAAACCACCTGTAATGATGGCAGGCAGCAGTGGTACGAAAATTTCGGCTAAATGGGAGATACCACGCTCAAGGAAGTTCATGTTTTGACGAGCAGCCAGCTTCGCCTCATCTTTTGATGATGCCTCTTTACCTGTCTGTTCAATCAGAAGTGCGTACACTTCATCAACTTCAGTGCCAATCACAACTTGGAATTGGCCTGCATTAGTAAAACAGCCTTTTACTAGCTTCAGTTTTTCGAGTTCAGCTTTGTTGGCCTGCTCTGTATCGTTCAATACAAAACGCAGTCGAGTCAGACAGTGGCTGACACTCGCAATGTTTTCTTTACCACCGACTAACTCGATAAGACGCGCAACGTCTTGCTTCGCTATCTTACTCATACTACCCCACCCTGGTTTCATTCAATTACTAATCTAAACCATGCAAGCTATAATCACTCAGACTTAGACTTATGGGAACATTCCCAATTACGGTTATTATAATGCCCGTATGAATGATAAATTAAAATGGGAACAATCCCATTAATTGAAAGAGATCACACTCTAATTTTAATCTAAGCCGTTCAATTTCGCTTAATTGAGTGGATTATAGAATAGGAGATTGCGTATGATGAGAGATCTCTGAATTGCCTAAAAGCTGAGAGATCAATAGATTAGCAGCCAACTTACCTGCAGATTGGTAACCAGGATCAATGCTAAATACTCGTGGGAATAAGAAAGAGAGAAGATCATTACCACCAACGCCAGTGACGACCACATCTTCACGTTGTAGTTCTTGCAGACGCTTGATTACACCAAGAGCCAGCGTATCACTGGCACAAACGATCGCTTGAGTCGCGGGAGTTAACACCTCATCCACCAGCTGATAAGCACTTTCGTGATGAAGTTGACCAGTACGATAGTTTGCCACTGAACCTGTGTTTTCACACCAATCGAGATAAGCCTTAAGACGCAGTTCACCGGTTGATTTATCACTAGGATCAACCCCGATAAAGCCAACGTCAGAGATCCCTTGATCCGATAAATGCACCAACGCACTATTGATCACCTGTTGGTTATCATAGTTAATCGACGTCACGTTCTCGGTATCCAGAGCAATCACCACCGCTTTGTGTTCCCAAGCTTCGATTGCCGGAATATCGCAGTCAGTAAAACCAAATACAATAATGCCATCAACGTTACGACGCTTTAGAACTTGCAGGTGCTCATTGGCTTTATCTCTATCAAGTTGGCTTTCCATGATCACGACATCGTAATCCGCTCGATACAACTCGGCCAGCATCGTGCTAACGGCTTTGTTTTCAGAGGGAGAGTCCAAACGAGAGATAATCACGCCGATGACTTTTTGGCTGCCACCGCGCATCGATTGCGCAGACTTTGAAGGCGTGTACCCAGATTCTTGAATTACTCTTTCTACCCTTTCACGGGTTTCAGGTTTCACTTTTGGATCATTGGTCAGAACGCGTGATACGGTTGACTTACCAACACCGGACAGCTTTGCAATATCAAGAATAGTGAGTTTTTTGCTCATAAAAAGTCTAACGTTAAAGGGAAGAGAAGAAAAAGTGAGGGTAGATTCCCTCACTTAACTGTTTGTAAATACTAGCAGTTCTTACTATGACTTACTTTTGGCAATTTCGATAGACTACGCGACCAAGTTCTAGACGCGCATTGTCACCTTTCGTGCGCAAAGTGATGCTGTTAATCATCTCTGAAGTGCCATCATCTAAGATGTATTTGGTTCCTGAGCCCGCTGGAACTTGAGTCAGGCGGTATTCATTATCAGGCAAGCGTAGTACCGCTTTTTCATTATCAAGGTAAGACACATCAAACGAGACGTCAGACTCACATTGATAAGTCGCGAATTGATCATTCGATGTTGCGCTATCAGTCTCAGGGGCTGCTGATTTAGAGCACCCAACCAATGCTACTGTACATAGAGATGCTACCAACATAGCTTTCATACTTCGTTCCTCATCTTTATATAGTCAACGACACTTAGCCTATTCACAGGTTCGAACAAACCTAATGTAAGTGCCTAATGATAGGTCCATACCTTAGTGATAAATAAAACGTTTAGCCTTTTAAGAAAGCGGGTACGTCTTTAATGCTATCAAGTACCACGCTAGCCAACGCTTCACCTTTTTCAGTGATGGGTTTACCCGTTCTTACCAAGACTTTAGTACCAACACCTGCTGCTTCTGCAGCCATCATGTCTTCCGCTTTATCGCCGATCATGACCGAGTTAGCCATATCAATCTTCAGAAAGTCACGAGCAGAAATGAACATGCCTGGCTTTGGCTTACGACATTCACAATCTTGCTTGTAGTCACCAATACCGTGCTCAGCGTGGTGAGGACAGTAATAAATGCCATCGAGCTCGACACCATTATCAACAAAGTTCCAATCCATCCACTGCGTTAAAGAAAGAAAACGGTCTTCACTAAACATGCCGCGAGCAATACCAGATTGGTTGGTCACTAGCACCAATAAATAACCCATATCTTTAAACGCTTTCGCCGCTTCAAACACACCATCGATGTATTCAAAGTCATGCTCATCATGTACGTAGCCGTGATCAACGTTAATCACTCCATCACGATCTAAAAAAACAGCAGGTTTAGACAAAATTTTGTTCTCTATCAACTCTCTATTAATCATTAATTATTACACGCTTTATTTGCTTCATCACTATCTATTTAGTTTTGCGTTCGTTAACGATTTGTTTCTAGCTTAGCCATACAATCGACGTTTAGCCGTCTAGACGTAAAAATATCTATTGACTTAGATCATAGAACACCATAGCATCGTCTGTAAATCGAGCGAGCTATCGACATATTATTCTGTTCTACCTGCACGGGTTTCTCTATGATTAAAGTGAATCAAGTCAACAAGGTTTTTTATCAAGGCACTAAAGAAATCAATGCCTTAATTGATATCAACCTCCACATTCCTCAAGGTCAAATCTTTGGAGTCATCGGCTCTTCTGGTGCAGGCAAAAGTACCCTGATCCGTTGTGTAAATATGTTGGAAGCTCCGACCTCTGGTGAAGTGATTGTTGACGGTATCGACCTAACAAAACTCAGCAAATCAGAACTTAGCGAAGCGCGCCGTAACATCGGCATGATATTCCAGCACTTCAACCTGCTGTCTTCTCGTACTGTATTTAACAATGTAGCACTGCCTCTAGAACTTGCTGGTAAAGATAAAGCGATTATTGAAGCGAAAGTCAGCGAGTTACTTGAACTGGTTGGCCTTGCTGATAAGCGTGACACCTACCCGGCAAACCTAAGTGGTGGTCAAAAGCAGCGTGTGGCGATTGCTCGCGCACTGGCCTCTGACCCGAAAGTACTGCTATGTGATGAAGCCACCAGCGCATTGGATCCAGCAACAACTCAATCTATCCTTGAGCTGCTGCGTGAAATCAACCGCAAGCTGAACATCACTATCCTGCTTATTACACACGAGATGGATGTGGTTAAAAGCATTTGTCACGAGGTTGCGATCATTGGCGGCGGTGAATTGGTAGAGAAAGGTACAGTCGGTGACATCTTTGCTCATCCGAAGACAGAGCTAGCGCATCAGTTTATTCGCTCAACGTTGGATCTGACGATCCCTGAAGATTACCAAGCACGTTTGCAAGAGACTCGCGTAAACAGCAGCTACCCGCTGGTGCGTCTTGAGTTTACTGGTGCAACGGTTGATGCTCCGCTAATGACGCAAATCGCACGTAAATTCAATATCGATGTCAGCATCTTAAGTTCTGACCTTGATTACGCCGGTGGCGTGAAGTTCGGCATGATGGTCGCTGAACTGTTCGGTAATGAAGCAGATGATAATGCTGCTATCCAATTCCTACGCGACAACAATGTAAAAGTAGAGGTGCTTGGTTATGTCCTTTAGTTTCAACGAGATTGCTGACTGGATCAGCCTTAACGGTAACCTTCTATTAGGCGCAACAGGCGAAACGCTTTACATGGTTGCTGTTGCAGGCATTGTTGGCTTCGCGGTCGGTATTCCACTAGGCGTGATTCTGCATACGACTAAAAAAGGTGGCCTGTTAGAGAACACCAAAGTAAACAAGATTCTAGGTGCGATTGTGAACGTGGGTCGTTCAGTACCTTTCTTAGTTTTGATGGTTGCGATTATTCCACTGACTAAGATGCTGATTGGTACTTTCATCGGTACAACAGCAGCGATTGTTCCACTGACGATTGGCGCTATCCCATTCGTGGCTCGACTTATCGAAAGTGCACTACTTGAAGTACCAACAGGTCTAGTGGAAGCGGCCCAATCAATGGGCGCAACACCAACACAAATCATCAATAAGGTTCTGCTTCCAGAAGCACTACCGACTATCATCAACTCAGTAACGATTACGCTAGTGACTCTGGTGAGCTACTCAGCAATGGCCGGTACTGTAGGCGGTGGTGGCCTAGGTGATGTCGCGATTCGTTACGGATTCCACCGCTACGATGTGACCATCATGGCTGTGACAGTAGTGATGTTGATTGTGCTGGTACAAATTATTCAATCAATCGGTGATTCATTAGTTCGCCGCGTTGACCACAGATAAAGACTCACACATAAAGAGTAGAGTCGTCTGAACCTAATTAAATAGATTTATTAAAAGGAGATTATTATGAAATTTAACCTTAAAGGTTTACTAACTATCGCAGCAGCAGCTTCAGCGCTAGTTCTAGCAGGTTGTGGCGATAAAGAAGTGGATACTTCTAAAGTAAAAGTTGGCGTAATGGCAGGTGCAGAAGCGCAAGTTGCTGAAGTGGCAGCTAAAGTAGCGAAAGAGAAATACGGCCTAGACGTTGAACTGGTTACTTTCACGGATTACGTAACACCAAACGCAGCTCTAGATGATGGTTCTATCGACATCAACGCATTCCAACACGCACCGTACCTAGATCAGCAAGTGGCTGACCGTGGCTACAAGCTAACTATCGCTGGTAACACGTTTGTTTACCCAATTGCGGGTTACTCTAAAGAAGTGAAATCGGTAGACGAAATCCAAGACGGTGCTCGTATTGCTGTACCAAACGACCCTACAAACCTAGGTCGCTCTCTACTTCTTCTTGAGCAACAAGGTCTTCTTGAACTTCGTGAAGGCGCAGGTCTTCTAGCTACAGTTCGCGACATCGTGGGTAACCCTAAGAACCTAACGATTGTTGAACTAGACGCAGCTCAACTGCCACGTTCTCTTGATGATGTTGCTCTATCTATCATCAACACAACTTACGCGAGCTCTATCAACCTGACTCCACAAAAAGATGGCGTATTCGTTGAAGACAAAGATTCTCCTTACGTAAACCTAATCGTTTCTCGTGAAGACAACCTAAACGCTGAAAACGTACAAAACTTCGTTAAAGCTTACCAAACTGAAGAAGTGTACAACGCAGCTTCTGACATCTTCCAAGGTGGCGTCGTTAAAGGTTGGTAATCAACTAAACGACAGCACTGTATAGATACCCGAAGGGGCTGACATAACGTCAGCCCCTTTTTTAATGATAAAGATTTGCTAGAAAGTAAAGCATCTCAGATTTAAGCGAAACAAAGTCGATTACTTCAGGTGATCCCAAGAGATGTTTGACACCAATCGGCAGTCATCACACTTGAAATAGAAAATATCGTGGATAGGCGCATCTAGCAGCCATTCACCACCACATTGCGGGCATTTGCGCTCTTTTTCATCTTTCAGGCTGATCCCACCGACACGGTATAAGTAATAGTAGGTTGGAACCTTAGTCAGATACTCAATGCGCCCTCTTAGACCCCAACCGCGTTTAAACAGCACACTCTTCGTGTCACTGATCTCGGTTAGCGTTGCATGTTCCGCGCGACAACCACCACCCATTTGTACTTCATCACAGGCTTGCCATTCGGTCTGCCATTTCAACACGGCTTTATGGTCGCCATTGAAGGTAGGTGGATTGCGATACAAAGGGATTGGTAGCAAGCTATCGCCACTACGCAGCGGTGAACAGGTGTGCACGAATGTCGTGTATAACACCTGCCAGCTTGGTGTTTCATCTTCTGCCACTTCTTCTGAGTTCAGATCTCGACCTAGCAAACGCATTTTAGGCGCTAGTAGGCTCGCGTTAGACAAGCGATCAAAACACACTTTCACAAAGTCTGAGTGATTCCGCGGGTGCAAGCTATCTTGCTCCGGGCACACAACGCGAACATAGAATTCCCCATCGCCCATCACGATTGGGAACTCACGACCTAACACTTGTCCGTTATAACGAAGTGCATCCATTAAGCCATTAACCGCCTTGTCGACAGCGCTTACCGTTGTGTTATCAAAACACTCAAATTGAAGTTCTAGTACGTACATCTATTTATACCGCTGGTTGTAGCTTTTCTAAAAATTCTGCCAATGTCTCGGCGAGCACATCACGATTTTTGGTACCTAAGCGCTCCAAAATCACGTTACCCGTTAGGTTACAGATAGAGATAACATCCAGCTCAGCATCGGTCGCGGCAATGAAAACCGTTGGTTTTAGCTTCAAGCGACGCTGAGTTACTAGGTGACCCAAAATGTTTTCTTGTAGGCATTCGAAGTCTTCATCACTCCAAATCTGTAACAGAGTCAATTCGTTACCATCGAAAGTTGCGTTCATATCTGCGCTGAATTGTGCGCCGTAGAAAGTTTTGATGTCTTCATGCAGAGTCAACTCAATACCGGTTTCAACGTTGGTGAAATCCGCGAATTGCTCACGTGGATAGTGCTTCCACAACACGGCATCGCCACTCTTTTCTTCTACGCATGGCGATTCGATGTCCACCAACTCCTCATTACGAGGTAAGCTTTGGTGTTTCTGCTTCCACGCGTCAACGTATCGCTGACTAAAAGAAAGTAGTGCGTCTTGAGCACGTTGAGTCATGAAAATCTCCTAAACACAAAATAATAAATAGAATCCGAGCCCTTTCCGCGCCGATTAAGCGATGACTTAATGACAGGGTAAGGGGGATTCAGTAAAATCGACCCCATTCTAATCGAATTTGAAACGAAAGTATGAGCAAATATTCTGACGCAAAAGAGCTAGCGGGTTTAACCCTTGGCCAAAAAACTGAGTACTCTAACCAATACGATGCAAGTTTATTGCAGCCAGTACCTCGTAGCCTTAATCGCGATGATCTTGCGCTAAACGGCGAGCTGCCTTTTGTTGGTCATGATATTTGGACGATGTACGAGCTTTCGTGGCTAAACACCAATGGTCTACCACAAGTAGCGGTGGGCGAAGTTTTCATCCCAGCCACCAGCCAAAATTTAATTGAATCAAAATCTTTCAAGCTGTACCTAAACAGCTATAACCAGACTCAATTTGAAAACTGGGATCAAGTAACCGAGCGCCTGACCCAAGATTTGTCTGCATGTGCAGGCGAACCTGTGATTGTGAATGTAAACTCAGTAACCGACTACACGAACCAACCTATCGTGACGATGGAGGGTGACTGTATCGACAACCAAGATATCCAAATCACTAGCTATGATTTTGAAGCGTCGCTGCTTGAAGGCGCTGCTGGCGAACAAGACGTTGAAGAAACACTGCACAGCCACCTATTGAAGTCGAACTGTTTGATCACCAATCAACCGGATTGGGGCAGCGTTGAGATCGCATATTCTGGTAAGCAAATTGACCGTGAAGCTCTGCTACGCTATTTAGTTTCTTTCCGTGAGCACAATGAATTCCACGAACAATGTGTTGAGCGTATCTTCACTGACATCATGAAATACTGTGCACCTTCGAAGCTAACTGTGTTCGCACGTTACACACGTCGTGGTGGTCTGGATATCAACCCATACCGTTCAACAGAGCAAGATAGACCAAGCCACAATAAGCGTATGGCTCGCCAATAATCAGGCGAGAACCACCCACACTTATTTGAACCTACCAAATCTTTAAAGGGACATTGAAATGCGTTGGTTATACGTTGTTAGTCTATTTATTTTAAGCTTAAGCACATCGGTCAATGCGTCGGTTTATTCGTCGGCGCTACTCAATGAAGCCAATAATTTGGTTGAGATCGATCCGAGCCAAGCAAAACAAATGGCCAACAGCTACCTAACGCTGCGTGTCCTTTCTGATCAACGCGAGAAAAGCCCTTCAGCTATTTCTCGCGAAGAGACAGACTCCTCGATTCGAACACCAAACAGCAGTATCGATGCGTATAAGATCTTAGCCAAAGCGGAATACAACCTTGGCAATATGCGTATTGCGATTCAGCACATCGACAAAGCCTCCGAGCTAGCGCAAACCTATAAGCTTGATTACCTAAAAATAGATCTTCAGATCCTAAAAGTTCGCTTACTTTGGCTGAGTGATAGAAAATCAGCCAAAGCAAAATCAGAGCTCACTAACATTGAAACAAATCTAGAGTCGGTGAATAAAACCTTACGCTTAACGGAAGGCATTACCTATCGCTTGATCATGTTGAAAGCCGACATCGCCTCTTACGACAACAAGATCGATGAAGCCGAAAAGTTCTATCAAGAAGCCAAAACCTATCTCGATCAACGTTACTCTGAAAAAGTCACCATCGACTACCATATCTCCGTCGGCGAGTTTTATCTGACTCACAAAGAGTACAACCACGCGTTATCCGAGTTGTTGTATGGCTACTGGAAATCAGTAGAGGGCAATCTAAGTTCACGTTTGGCCAAGGTCAACCGCCTACTTGCGCAGCTTTTCTTTGAGCGCCAAGTGTTGGATAAAGCGTTAGAACACCTATCTCAAGCCGCTGATTTCTATGACAACTTTGAAAACTCGCCTGTCTTAGCACAAGTGCTTAAGAAAATGGGGGATGTGTACTTCTATCAAGGGAAATATAACCTTGCCTTGGTACACTTCTTCAACGTTCTTGATCACGAAAGCACTGACCGAGATATCCACCAAGTCATTGATATCCGACTAAGTCTATCGGCGACCTACTTACGCCTTTATAACTACCCTCTAGCAGAACAGTACCTAACCCGTGCCCTTGAGCTGCTGGAATATACCGACATTCCAAAGCTGGAAGGCCGTGCTGCACTGTTATCTGCAGGGTTAGCGTATCACCTACAAGAAAGCGAAGACGTGATAAAGCATGCGACACGTGCACTTGAGATCTCACGCCAGATAGAGAACATGCGCCTTTCACAACGCTCGTACTACTTACTTTCTTTGGGTTATGAACAGGCAGGTCGTCCACAGCAAGCATTGGCAAACCTCAAGCAATACAACAGCCTTGTCTCTCTAGAGCAGCAAAAACTCAACCGTGTTGGCGAAGACGCGTTCCGTCAACAGAAAGAATTTGCCGAACAAACCCTGCACTACGCAGGCCAAGCGCAAGAGCTAGAAAAGTACAAACTAGAGCATCGCAAGTTCCAGAAAATATCGTTCGCCCTATTCTTGTTCAGTATTATCTTGTTCTTCTTTGTGCTTCGCCGTGGCTACCTCATTCAAACCTTAGCCAAAGAAGTCGACTCACTACGAACAGACCTGTTTACGCACTCACGATCTAAGCTCCCGAACCTCAGAATGCTGAATGCCAAGCTGTCCAATTCGCTAGAACAAACCAGCCAGACCTTCGAACAGTGGCAACTTGGCGAATTGATTCATGAGCCACTCAACGACCGCTTACGCTTCGTGATGATTGATTTACCGTTCTTACGCAATATGTACACGCAGAACGGTTACAAAGCCGGTCTAGAACTGGAAGACGCTTTCGGTGAATTCCTAAAATCTAAGCTTGAAGGCCCAGCTCGTGTCTACCACTTCTCGGATGCGAACCTGCTTTATATCGAGCCAAACGCGGACCGTGATTTGTCGCCTGAGGACATGTTCAGAAAGATTCAGTCTTGGGTGAATGACTTCGAAACAGAGCGAAACATCAACCGAACGGTCCGTATGGGCATCGCTGACTACCCATTCTTGCCACGCGCTTACACCGCAATTAACGATCAAGAGCTGCTCGACGTATTGTTGATGTCGACCAATCTCGCCCGTGAGATCAGTCTCAAAGAGCGCAGTAGCCAATGGGTCTATCTAAAAGCTATCGATAATGCACCAGCAGCGAGCCTTGCAACTGGTAACATAAGAGAAGCGTGTAAACATGCGATTAATCAAGGGTTAATAAAAATACAATCCTCGTACCAGAATGAGGACAACATCAAAAAAATGCTAAAAGATGACTGATTTGCGAGCGGTTAAGAGCAGCAAGTCGTGACCTTATTTTTAGTTTTGTTATTATCGATGTAACGGAATTTCATCAAAATGATCGAGATCGGTCTACGCGGCGCTAATAAATACATCTATGGGCATTCTTGAAAAAGACATTCAGGCGCAACTCCACCAGCTGAAATCTCAGTTGGAGCAGGTCCGTTTGACGCAAAGAGACACCTCGTTCAAGTTTATTAGAGAACAGAAAGTTCTAAAGCGTATCGTCACGTCTTTAAGTGATGCATGTGTTGGTAGTAACAGCCATTTAGATGAAAACCTCATTGCCCTTAGGGAAGAGCTAGAAAAGCAAAAAGACATTAGCTCAATGATCCCAAAACTGGCAGTATTAGAAAGGATGCTTAAGCAGAAAACGTTGGCTATGGATAAACAGAACGGGTATCTGGACGATAGCATTAAGCACAGTGGGGAAACGCTGCAGCGCATAACTGGCCTTCCAGCACAGCTCAAACGCGACCTACGAAACTTACTTAGCTTCTCCGAATGCAATGGCAGTCAGAAAGTCGACCACGCCATGAAACTTCTCGGTATTTATGAGCGTGCCATAAAGATTATGGCGAATAACTCACGCACTCATTTTGCCGACGTTACGCATTCTCCGGAACAAGAACTCCTTTCCGACCTATCAAACGAATTACAACATCTGATCACTGAACTCGATTTCGAGGGTGAATCGGGTGATTTGCTTACCGATATTCGAGCGAAACTGCTACTGGGTGTTTCCACACAAAATCTGCTTGAGCTGACACTTCAGATCCTCAAACTGGTAATTGAAGGCACCAACCTAGAGCGTAAGAAGTCTGAACAATTCATCGATCAGCTTAATTCTTCTTTAGCGTCCAGCATCAAAACGGCAGACCAAAATGCCGACCAGAGCCAGAGCTACTTTGAGCGCCGACAAGGTCTAAACTCTGAGTTAAATGAACTAGTCACTAGAAGCCAAAGCTCGGTAGATAAAGCGAAAGATATTGATAGTTTAAAGCTGTCGATTAATCCGCTACTCAGTGAAATCGCCTCTCTTTCGGAAAGGCTGAACCACGCAGAGCAAAAAGAACAAGCTCTGATAGAGAGAATGAGTTACGGAAAGACTCAGTTAGATTCACTCTATGAAGTGACGCAAGATTACCGTAAGCGCTTGGAAGATCAGGCTCAGCGTATGCTGCTTGATCCTCTAACCAAGGTTTACAATCGCACTGCCTTTACTGATCGCTTAGAGCTTGAGTATCGCCGCTGGATCCGCGCTCAACACTCGCTACGCGTAGTACTGCTCGACATCGACAACTTCAAAGCAATTAACGATAGCTTTGGTTACACCGCGGGCGACAAAGCACTCAAGATCATCGCAAGAACTATTACCAAAGAAGCAGGCACCACCGATACTGTGGCACGTTTTTCAGGTGAAGAGTTTGTGTTATTGCTGCCAGAGCAAACCGATGAATATTGCCATCAGGTGATTCAGAACATTCAAACTCAAGTAAGCCGCCTGCCCTTTAAATTCCGTGACCAGCAAATCACGATCACTTTATGCGCGGCAAGTACTCAGTTTAAAGAGTCAGATACACCTGAAGAAGTGCTAGAGCGACTCAATAAGACTCTAAATAAAGCAAAACAACGCGGTACCAACCAACTTGTTTGGCACTAGGCCAGCCCTAGATTTAATTTATTTCATTTTTTCAAATACTTATCACATACCATTTCCCTCAATGTTTGCTAAGCTAATGATTAACATTCGCTTAACAAGCATTCATGGCAAGCAACGCTGTCGTATCCGTTTCGTCTGGTTAACTCTCTCCTACCTTTAACCAAACACTTTCAACGTTTGCTTCTCACTCTCGAGCCAGAGGGTCACTTCAACGTCCCCTGCTCTTTTCAACAAGGAGGCACTATGATCACTCATATCAGCCCTGCCGGTAGCATGGATTTACTCTCTCAACTTGAGGTTGAGCGTCTTAAGAAAACCGCGTCTAGTGATCTGTACCAACTGTATCGCAACTGTACGTTAGCGGTCCTGAACTCGGGTAGCCATACCGACAACTCCAAAGAGCTACTCGACAAGTATCAATCGTTTGATGTTGAGGTAGTGCGACGTGAGCGTGGTATTAAGCTCGAACTAAGCAACCCACCAGAGCATGCCTTTGTCGATGGTGAAATCATCAAGGGTATTCAAGAGCACCTATTTTCAGTGCTGCGTGACATTGTTTACGTCAACATGCACTTAGCCGATAACCAAAGGCTCAACCTGACTAATGCCACTCACATTACTAACCTTGTGTTTGGTATCTTGAGAAATGCAGGTGCGTTGACGCCAGGCATCGAGCCTAACCTGATTGTATGTTGGGGTGGTCACTCAATTAATGCCACTGAATACCAGTACACTCGCGAAGTGGGTAATGAACTGGGCCTACGTGAGCTGAACATCTG
This sequence comes from Vibrio sp. 10N.286.51.E5, assembly GCF_041469125.1. Taxonomy (NCBI): domain Bacteria; kingdom Pseudomonadati; phylum Pseudomonadota; class Gammaproteobacteria; order Vibrionales; family Vibrionaceae; genus Vibrio; species Vibrio sp. 10N.286.51.E5. Next base: position 89,240 of record NZ_JBFRJZ010000044.1, read on the forward strand.
TACCGGTTGTGGACCGGGTGCGATGGAAGGGCCAATGAAAGGCGCGGCTATTGGTCACGCTAAGCAACGTTATACTGATCATCGTTACTTAGGGCTGACAGAGCCTTCAATCATTGCCGCTGAGCCACCAAACCCGATAGTAAACGAACTGGTGATCATGCCAGATATCGAGAAGCGTCTTGAGGCATTCGTTCGTATGGCGCATGGCATCATCATTTTCCCAGGCGGCCCCGGCACGGCGGAAGAGCTGCTGTACATCTTAGGGATCATGATGCACCCGAATAACGCCGAACAACCAATGCCGATTGTCCTAACTGGCTCGAAAGAGAGTGAGGCTTACTTCCGCTCAATCGATAAGTTCATTGGGGAAACTCTAGGGCCTGATGCGCAGAAACATTACGAGATCGTGATTGATGACCCAGCACGCGCTGCGAAAATCATGAAACAAGCGATGCCAGATGTGCGTTCTCACCGTAAAGAGACCGGTGATGCCTACAGCTACAACTGGTCACTGCATATTGAGCCTGAGTTCCAACTGCCATTCGACCCAACACACGAATCTATGGCGGCGCTTGATCTTCATATGGACCAAAAAACAGAAAGCCTAGCCGCTAATTTACGTAAAGCGTTCTCAGGCATTGTGGCTGGTAACGTCAAAGCAGAGGGTATTCTGGAGATCGAGAAGCACGGCCCATTCCTAATTGATGGCGACAAAGAGCTAATGACCAAGATGGACCAACTGCTGAATGACTTTGTTGAGCAACATCGAATGAAGTTACCGGGAGGGACCGACTACGTGCCTTGCTATAAAATCGCCTCACGTGATTAAGGCGTTTACGTTACCAACGTTTCAACTCACCAAGTGATACGTTACTATAAGGGGCTAGCAGCCCCTTTTTTATTGCCTATTTAGTGGAAACTTATGTCTATCCATCTTGTTATTATCGATGCCTTAAACCTCATCCGACGCGTGCACTCTGTTCAGCCGGATCCAACCGATATAGCAAGAACCATTACCACCACAATTCGCACTCTCAATAAGATTCTGAATGAATCAAAGCCCACCCACATCATCGCGGTATTTGATCACCATTTACAAGACCGTGGCTGGCGCGCAGATGTGCTTCCTGCTTATAAGCAGAATCGTAAACCGATGCCAGAACCATTGATGAAAGGCCTTGATGCTATTCAACAAGCTTGGTGGGAGTTAGGCATTGATTCACTGCTGTCTGATGGCGATGAAGCGGATGATCTCGTCGCAACACTGGCAAAGAAAGTGGCTGACCACGGAGAAACCGTCACCATCGTCTCGACGGATAAGGGCTACTGCCAACTGTTGTCACCAACGCTTCAGATCCGAGATTACTTCCAGCACCGCTGGTTAGATAAACCCTTTATCGAAGCTGAGTTTGGCGTTAAACCTGAACAACTGGCGGATTACTGGGGATTAACGGGCGTAAGCTCAAGCCAAGTACCGGGCATCCCAGGTATCGGGCCAAAAGCAGCCAAAGAGATATTGACCACTTACCCAGATATCGAAGCGGCCTATCAAGCAGAAGATCTGCCGAAAAAATATCGTAAGAAGTTCGACGAACACATCGAATCCGCTCGTGTATGTAAGCAAGTATCGGCACTCAAAACCGATATTGATTTAGGGTTCAACCTGCAAGATATTCGTTACGAAGCAAACGCTTAAGTCGCTGTGACTCGATAATATTGATACAAAAAATGCCCCTTAAAGGAGCATTTTTTATCACTGACACACTAACGTAAATATTAGTGCGGTGAGATGTTTGAAAGCGCCTGAATGTGGACCGTGATCTCTTCGCGATCGTGGTAAAGGTGCTTAGCCTGCATCTTGAACTTCACTTTATTCTCAATCAGGAACACTTTTAGGTTCTCGATATCTTGCAGTACTTCATCGTAACGGCCTTTCATAGGCAGTTTAAGGTTGAACAGTGCTTCTTTCGCCCAGCCTTTGATGATCCACTCACCCATAAGGTGAGCAACACGAGCTGGCTTCTCAACCATGTCACAGATAATCCAAGTTACGTTCTTACGGTCTGGTTCAAACTTAAAGCCATCCACCATGTGGTGCTTAATTTGACCTGTTTCCATTAGGCTGTCTGCCATCATGCCGTTATCAACACAGTGAACGAACATCGAGCGCTTAACCAATTGGTAAGTCCAACCACCTGGACATGCACCTAAATCAACACCCCACATACCTGGAGCCAAACGCTCGTCCCACTCATCACGAGGGATGAATACGTGGAATGCTTCTTCTAGCTTCAATGTAGAACGGCTTGGCGCATCTGATGGGAACTTCAGACGAGGGATACCCATAAAGAACTGGGAGTTGTTCGTTGGGTAAGAGTAACCAACAAAACAGTGGCCCGGAGCGATGAAGCATAAATGAAGCACAGGCTTCTTAGCGTTATCTTTCGCTGTCATCAGGCCTTTACCACGCATCGCTTGACGCATCGGCACGGTAAATTTACGGCAGAACTTCAAAAGCTCTTTTGCTTCGTTAGTATCTGGCGTTTCAATACGGATATCACCACAACGAGGGAAACCTTCTTTCTCAGAAAGCGCCTCAAGAATTGGAGAAATACGGTCATCGGTTGGCAGGTCTTTAATTTCAACAGCCACTGCCAACATTTGACGAGCAAAGATCAGTGATTGGAAATCGATCTCTTTGATCAACTTGTCCGCTTCACCTGCTTGGTAACATTCAAACAATACAAAACCTGTATTGTTCTTTAGGCGAGGAAAACCAAACACTTCCAGTTGTGTTGCCTTGTCTTGAATTTCGCCAGCACATTCTTTTTCAAAACCAGAGCGACAATAAAGTAGTACGTGTTTCACTGAGTTACCTCTTTTATATTCAAAGCAGCGAAGGAGAAGACTCCCCAACCAATGATAAATAGTAGACCACCAAACGGAGTGATAGGGCCAAACCATTTTATTCCTGTCAGTGCCAAGCCATAAAGGCTGCCACTAAAACAAAGGATGCCGATGATAAAGCAAATTGCCGCAATGAAAAAATATTTTTGTGATTTAGCGCCAAGTTTCATCTGCAGCAGAGCGCCACACGCCAATATCGCTAGAGTATGGATAAATTGGTACTGAACACCCGTCTCAAACACGCCTAGCAGATATTCAGACAAGATAGCTTTCAAACCGTGAGCTGCAAAGGCGCCAAGCATCACAGCAACCGCACCAGAGATGCCAGCAAACGTGAGTAAATACTTACTTCTCATTGAGTACCTCTTTGATAAACGCTGATAACTTCTCAACGGTTAACGCAATATTCTGCTGCTCGGTGTAACCAGAACTCTTACGAGGTTTAAAGCTGTGGTCGCCATCGGGAATAAATTCAACACGAATAGAATCAGACAGATCAAAATCAGCAAACTCTTCACGCTTACCAAAGGTATCGCGCTCACCTTGTAAAATGAGGCATGGCTTTGCTAACTCAGCCAGATGCTCACCTTTGTATTTCTCGGGTTTACCTGATGGGTGGAAAGGAAAGCCTAAACACGCCATTGCGGCCACCTTATCAAGTTCAGACAAATGGCTCGCCATACGCCCTCCCATCGACTTACCACCAATCACAAGCTTATCGACATCAACCTGCTCAATAATCTCTTGATAGGCTTCAAGTAGCTTAGGCGCTCTGTCAGGTGGACGACGCTTACCATCTTCAGCACGTTTAATCATGTAAGGGAAGTTGAAACGAATCACTCGTATCCCTTTAAAGGCTAACCCTTTGGCTACCGACTGCATGAACTCATGCTCCATGCCTGCGCCAGCACCATGGGCAAAGATAAAGGTGATGGGATTGTCTTCACCATCAATGATGACGTTATTCATCGAGTAAGTCCTCTTGTTCACTTTGCGCTTTCGCTAGCATCCAGTCGCGGAAGGTAGCAATACGACCCATGTCGGCTTGTTTCTCATGACAAACCACATAGAAGGCGTTCTTACTCACCAACACTTCATCAAAAGGCGCAATCAAACGACCCGCTTCGATTTCAGGCTGCGCCAACACGTTGTTACCCAGAGCAATGCCCTGGCCGTGAGCCGCTGCCTGCAGCACCATGGTTGAGTGACTGAAGATAGGGCCGTGATTAACGTTTACCCCATCGATGCCATTTTGCTTAGCGAACTGTTTCCAATCCTTTCGAGAAGTATCATGCAATAGCGTATGACATGCTAAATCACTGAGAGATTCTAATGGTTTTACTCCTAGCAGCACGGAAGGTGAGCAAAGAGGGATCAAGTATTCTTGGTAAAGCTTATCGGCTCTAAGCCCCGACCAATTACCTCGGCCATAATAGATAGCGACGTCTACATCATCGGTTAGCGAGCCTTCATCCATATCAACGGCTTTGATTCTTACATCAATATCAGGCTCTTGCTGATTAAAGTCAGCGAGCCTTGGTACCAACCATTGAATAGCAAAACTCGGCGGTAAACTGATGGTCAATGCGCCCTTCTCACTTCGCTCCAGCACTTTGTCTGTCGCTTCTGCTAGTGATGTGAAAATATCTTTGATATCTAAGAAGTAGCTTTGACCTTCTTCAGTTAGCAGCAAAGAGCGGTTTCTTCGGCGAAACAGCTTCAAAGATAAGAATTCTTCAAGCGCTTTGATCTGATGACTGACTGCCGCTTGAGTAACAAACAACTCTTCTGCAGCACGCGTAAAACTCAAGTGTCGAGCTGCAGCTTCAAACACTCTTAGCGAGTTTAATGGGGGTAATCGACGAGACATAGTTACTCTCTAAATAAGCATTAGTTTTTTTTATCTGAAACATTATAATTTGTCCATTGCCTAGCAGCCAGAGAAATTCTATATTTCATCCCGCAGCAGCTAGCCTGAACGGCTTGATTCTCTCTAGAATCAATTGGCTTAGCTCCTGCGATGTTGTGTTTGCAAACTCGTTCTTTTCGAGTTGGGTAGAGTTCTACCAAATGTTTTGTTGCAGTTTATACTGAAACGAGGCATGTACTTCCTGTATTTATTTTGACCTGTCTGTCAAATTTGTTTACACCGCCTTATGGGCGGTGTTTTTTTATGTGCAAAGAAATGTAACAACAAGTTTATCAATAGCTGTGCTAATTAATCTTTATTATTTTTCATCGCCAATCACAGAATCAGACACCCACTCAAATAATCAACTGAACACATACAAATAGCACCATTGAGTTGCACTAAAAAGTAACAGAATACTTCAAGATACTCACACTTCTTCGGTACTTATAAACCCGTTTAGAACACACTCTTTCTATCAATCAAAAATTTCAAAGCTGAGCATGACGATAGCACGCCCAAACTCACGCCTCTGTCTGACTACTGTAAATCATTCACAATAGAAAATAAAAAAGCCGCTTACTTTTCAGTAAACGGCTTTGCAAAATGATTAACGCTTGGTCAACACACCACTATGGGCGGTAAACCTTAACGTTATGGAAGCCCTGCTCTTGTAGGTAAAGTGCCTGTAGACGGCTCATTACACCACGGTCACAGTACAGCAAGTACTCTTTCGCTTGGTCTAGGTCGCCAAACTGAGTCGAAAGCTTGAAGAATGGGATGTGTTTAATTTCAACACCCTCGATCTCTAATGGGCTTTCGTCTTCTTCTTCTGGGCTACGGATATCAAGAACGATAGCGTGCTCAGCAACAGCTTGAACTTGTTCAACTTCAGGCGCTTGCTCTTGGCTCTCTTTCTCGATGTCACGGATATCCATAACACGAGCGTTCTCGATCACTTGATCCAGCACTTCAAAGTTAAACTTAGCTTCTTCTGCTTCCAGTTTGCCTTTCTTCGCTTTCACTGTTGGCTTCTTAGAAATAACACCACAGTACTCAGGCATTACCTTAGCGAAGTCTTCAGTACCGATGATACGAGAAAGGTCGATGATGTCTTCTTTATCCCAGTTGATCAGTGGACGAAGGATCAAAGTGTCCGTCACGTTGTCGATATGACGCAGGTTAGTTAGCGTTTGGCTAGAAACCTGACCAAGAGCTTCACCCGTTACTAGTGCTTCGATACCGAAACGCTCTGCAACCATACCACCAGCACGCATGAACATACGCTTAAGAACAACGCCCATTTGGCCATCTTCAACGTTCTCAAGGATTTCAGCAACCACAGGTTCAAAGTCTACAGAAATGAACTTCACCTTTGCAGATGAGCCGTATTTATTCCATAGGTAGTGAGCCACTTGTTTAACACCAATCTCGTGCGCTGGGCCACCAAGGTTGAAGAAACAGTAGTGAACCTTAGAGCCGCGTTTGATGTGCAGGTAGCTTGAAACACCAGAATCAAAGCCGCCAGAGATCAAGCTCAGTAGATCTTCTTGAGTACCAAGAGGGAAGCCACCGAGGCCTTTGTGACGAGCTAGAACTTGGTTTAGCTTGTCGTTAACCACTTCAACCTTAACGGTTACATCAGGGTTCTTAAGTCGAACTTTCGCTGACTCAACTGCTTGGTTTAGACCGCCGCCTACGTAGCGCTCAAGTTCAATAGAGGTAAAGTCATGCTTACCACGACGCTTAGCACGTACAGAGAAAGTCTTGCCTTCAATGTCAGCACGGCTGCGTTCTAGTACTTGCTCGTAAATATCGTGCAAGTCTTTGAATTCAGACTGTTGAACTTCAAGAGAGTGGTGAATACCTGGAGTGTGAGTCAGAGCCTCTAACACTTCTGCGTAGTACTGGTCACTCTCAGACGTCACTTCAATATGATCGCGACGGTTGAATACCGCAACACTTTCACAGCGACGTTGAATAACGTTACGAATGTTGCACTCTAGAATCCTTGTGAAGCGCTTACGCACCGATTCACTTTTTACAAAAATTTCCGGATGGGGCTTAACAATAAATTTCATAGTACTTTCACAACATTAATGTTCAAAATTTTGAAAACGCTCATCGCCAAGTAAATTAGAGAATTTACACAGCACTTGAAGCAAGAATAGATCATATCTAAATCTAAGGGCGCGAATTATACATGAGAAAGTGAAGCAAGGAAAAGAGTGCTTGCTGTAACACCATCATTAAACCGCTTGTTATTAACAGTAGCAGGTTTCGAAACGACATAAATGCCGCAGAGAGAACCATTGAAGACCAGCAAACAAAAAGCCCAACCTCATTATAAGGTTGGGCTTTCGATGCTATCTGCATGCTACCGTGTGTACACGTATCGGCTATTCATTAATAACAGGCACTTCGTCACTGTAAAGCGGCTCGCCCTGCATGATGCTGATTTCAACGCGGCGGTTGAGGCTACGTTGCCATTCAGTATCGTTCGGCTCGACTGGCTCGGTATCCGCCATGCCGCGTACTCTCAAGCGTTGATGAGAGAAACCACGCACCTTTTCCATCTCTTGAGCAACAGACACTGCTCGCTGTGATGACAAGTCCCAATTAGATCGATAAAGCTCGGAATCAAGACGTTGATTATCGGTGTGCCCTGAGATTCGAACGATACCCGGAACATCTTTCACCAACTCAGCAACCTGTCTCACCAAAGGTCGGAACTTAGGCTGTAGGAAAGCAGAACCCGATGGGAATGCACCCTTCTCACGAATTCGAATCACAATCTGCTGGCCAAGGTTTTCAACTTCAATCGCGCCTTGGTCTATCTCTCGCTCCAACGCCTTCTTGATGCTTTCCATCAAGGTTTCCATCTCTTGCGATTGAGCTTCAGCTTGTTGTTGCTGTTGGTCTGACTCAGAGTTTTGATTGTCGTGAGTCGAAACCTCTGGCGACTTGCCTCCGGTCATCTTGCCTTGATCACGCATGGTACCGCCAGCACGCTCAGATTCACCTTCATGAAACTCAAGCGTTTGCTGCGTAATATCAATCGTCTGCTGCATGATCACATCAATCGGTGTCGGCTCTGGACGACCAGGTCGAAACTCTTGTGCAATGATGCTGGTGCCTTTAGGAATGTCTTTCACTTCCAAGCGGTTTTGTACACCAAACGCAAATTTCATCGAGCCAGCGATCTGTTTGAACTTCAGTACGTCCATCTCAGAGAATGAGAGCAGCAGTACGAAGAAACACATCAGCAGTGACATCAAGTCAGCAAATGTCCCCATCCATTGAGGCAATCCCGGAGGAGGACATTTACATGGATTTTCTTCATCCATCTTCAACTCCTCTTACGCAGGTTCACCATCAATCGTACGCTTACCTTCGTTTAGGTAGCTCTTCAGGTAACCATCGATTACTCGTGGGTTCTGACCATCTTGAATCGCGAGTACGCCATCCATAACCAAACGACGGTTGAGTGTCTCTTGGTCACGACGCAGCGCAAGCTTGTCGGCAATTGGGAAGAACACCATGTTCGAAAGAATCGCACCATATAGGGTGGTTAAAAGTGCCACCGCCATCGCAGGGCCGATCGCTTTTGGATCATCCATGTTAGAAAGCATGGCAACCAAGCCAACCAAGGTACCAATCATACCCATCGCGGGTGCTACATCACCAAATGCAGAGAACACCTTCGCGCCCTGCTCATGACGCTCTGTGGTTAATGCGATGTCTTTTTGCAGTGCAGCACGAACTACATCTCCATCATGGCCATCCACCAAAAGATCGATGCCCTTTTGCATGAAACTGTTGTTAATTTCCATCTCTTCCAGTGCTAAAAAACCACCTTTACGAGCCGCATCAGCCATCTCTACAACTTTCGCAATAAGATCTTCAGGCTCATCCGCTTTAAACATAAAAGCTTTGCCGGCAATCTTAGTCGCGCCAAAGAACTGTCCCATGGTGAACTTCATCAGAACAACAAACGTTGAACCACCAACCACGATCAATATGGATGTCGTGTCATAGAACATCCCGAGGCTTCCACCTAGGATCATTGCCATGATTACAAAGGCAAATCCACCAATCAAACCTATTAGGGTTGCTAAATCCACTGAGCACTCCTCATGCTTTTTTGTAGCTCTATGTCGACGATAATCTTTTTATCGGCAAGACTATAAGATCTTTTAGTAAATTCTTGGCCTAAGTATCACACTTTTGCTTTTTGTATCACAACTATTACCCGCTTCCCCGTTCTCGAGCAGTCATAAACTCGATAAAGGTGAGGTTATTAGATGAAAGTGGCTTCAAGCCTCTTAAAAACGAACTTTCTAGCAAAATTTATTGGTTACATTTGACCATCTCAACGCCCTAAGGTAACGTTCGTTCATCTTTCCAAACGCAGATTTATTATGGCTACTAAGAAACCTGAAAATATGAGCTTTGAAGCGGCAATCGAAGAGCTCGACGGCTTGGTTGATCAACTAGAAAACGGTGATCTAGCTTTAGATGATGCGCTGAAAAAATTTGAACGAGGTATCTCCCTCGCTCGTGCCGGTCAAAGCAAACTAAACGATGCTGAACAGCGTGTTAGCATCCTACTGCAAAATGATGAAAACGCAGAACTTAGTGACTTTAACCCACAACCAGAATAACGAATTGTATGAGATCCCCTATGATCGAGACTTTATTGTCTTATCAGGCACGTAATAACGAGCAACTGAACCTTTGGCTTGATCGCCTGCCACACCAAAATCAGAACCTGATCAACGCAATGCGTTATGGGTTACTTTTAGGCGGCAAGCGCGCGCGTCCATTTCTTGTCTATATTACAGGGGAGATGCTCGGTTGCACCGCTGAAGAACTCGACACTCCAGCTTCTGCAGTCGAATGTATTCATGCCTACTCTCTGATTCACGACGACCTGCCAGCAATGGACGACGACGAACTGCGTCGTGGCCATCAGACCTGTCACATCAAATTCGATGAAGCGACCGCCATTTTAACGGGCGATGCCCTACAAACTCTCGCATTTACTATACTTGCGGAAGGTACATTAAGTGCTGACGGTGAAAGCAATCGCGTTCGAATGATTCAACGCCTAGCCGAAGCCTCTGGTGCACAAGGTATGTGCATTGGACAAGCACTTGATATTGAAGCTGAAAACCGCTCTGTCACGCTAGAAGAGTTAGAAGAAGTTCACCGCAATAAAACGGGCGCGCTAATGAAATGTGCGATTCGTTTAGGTGCTCTGGCTGCTGGCGAAAAAGCGTTTGAAGTGATGCCTCAATTAGATAAGTACGCCGATGCAATCGGGTTAGCCTTCCAAGTTCAGGATGATATTTTAGATATCATTAGCGATACCGAAACTTTGGGTAAACCACAGGGCTCTGACCAAGATTTGAACAAAAGCACCTACCCTTCTTTGTTAGGTTTAGAGGGCGCTCAAGAAAAAGCGCAAACTCTGCTTCAGGAAGCGCTTCAAGCTTTGGCTGCAATCCCATACAATACCCAGTCACTCGAAGAGTTCGCCCGATACGTCATCGAGCGCAAGAACTAAGACAATAAGCGCGCATTACCTATGACTCTTGATATATCAAAGTACCCAACTCTTGCTTTGGCTGATAAGCCAGAGGATTTGCGTCTACTTCCAAAAGAGACGCTTACACAGCTTTGTGATGAATTACGTACCTATCTTCTTAACTCGGTGAGCCAGTCAAGTGGTCACTTAGCGTCAGGCTTAGGTACAGTAGAGCTGACAGTTGCTCTGCACTATGTGTACAACACGCCTTTTGACCAGTTGGTTTGGGATGTTGGTCACCAAGCATACCCGCACAAAATTCTTACAGGTCGTCGCGACCGCTTGTCGACTATCCGTCAAAAAGATGGACTGCACCCATTCCCATGGCGTCAAGAGAGCGAATACGACACCCTTTCTGTTGGTCACTCTTCAACGTCGATCAGTGCTGCACTTGGTATGGCTATCAGTGCGAAGAAAGAAGGCAAGAACCGTAAAGTCGTGAGTGTGATTGGTGATGGCGCGATTACAGCAGGTATGGCATTTGAAGCCATGAACCATGCGGGCGATATTCACAATGACATGCTGGTTATCCTGAACGATAACGAGATGTCGATCTCTGAAAACGTAGGTGCGCTAAACAACCACCTAGCTCAAGTTCTTTCTGGCAGTCTTTACACGTCAATTCGTGAGGGCGGCAAGAAAGTGCTATCAGGCGTTCCGCCGATTAAAGAGCTGGTTCGTCGTACAGAAGAACATCTAAAAGGCATGGTAGTCCCTGGCACCATGTTCGAAGAGTTAGGCTTTAACTACATTGGCCCAATTGATGGTCACGATGTCAATGAGCTGATTAAAACGCTTAAGAACATGAGAGACCTTAAAGGTCCTCAGTTCCTGCATATCATGACTAAGAAAGGCAAAGGCTACGAGCCAGCTGAGAAAGATCCAATCGGTTACCACGGCGTACCGAAATTCGATCCAGCACACTCAAGTCTGCCTAAGAGCACCAGCTCTAAACCAACGTTCTCTAAGATTTTTGGCGACTTCCTGTGTGATATGGCCGCGCAAGATCCTAAGCTGATGGCGATCACGCCTGCAATGCGTGAAGGCTCTGGCATGGTGCGTTTCTCGAAAGAGTACCCAGAACAATACTTCGACGTAGCGATTGCTGAGCAGCATGCTGTGACCCTAGCAACCGGTATGGCGATTGCGGGTGATAAGCCGATAGTCGCTATCTACTCGACGTTCCTACAACGTGGTTACGATCAACTGATCCACGATGTGGCTATCATGGACTTACCGGTCATGTTCGCTATCGACCGTGCTGGTCTTGTCGGCGCTGATGGTCAAACACACCAAGGTGCGTTCGACTTAAGCTTTATGCGTTGTATTCCAAACATGGTGATCATGGCGCCAAGCGACGAAAACGAATGTCGCCAAATGCTTTACACTGGCCACCAGCATACAGGTCCAAGTGCCGTTCGTTACCCTCGCGGTAATGGTATGGGTACTGAGATACAAAATAAATTTACCGCGCTTGAGATTGGTAAAGGTCGTATGGTTCGCGAAAGCGAAAAAACAAAAGATGGCTCGAAAGTCGCTATCTTAAGCTTTGGTACTTTCCTTGAGAGTGCACTTCAAGCCGCTGACGTCATCGATGCGACAGTTGCAGATATGCGCTTTGTGAAACCACTCGATGAAGCTCTGATCAAACAACTTGCTGCTGACCACGATGTACTGGTAACTATCGAAGAGAATGCGATTGCAGGTGGTGCGGGCGCAGGTGTGATTGAGTTCTTGATGCAAGAGAAACTGCTGATGCCAGTATTGAACCTTGGCCTACCAGACAAGTTCATTGCTCAAGGTACGCAAGGCGAACTGCATGAAGAGCTTGGTTTGGACGCGAAAGGCATTGAGAAGTCTATCACTGACTATCTTGCCAAGTAGCTTTAATACGTAAGCTCGTAAGCTCCGCAAACAAAAAAGGTTGGCCCTAGGGTCAACCTTTTTAGTATCTGCTAATTAGTTTGGTGTATCGCCAACTAAACCTTAGCCCTTCAGTTAACTCACACTAACCAACCTGCGAAATGTGCCACGGCATACAACGAAATAGCCGCCATAATACCCGCTACAATATCGTCAATCATGATACCCAAGCCGCCGTGAATTCGCGCATCTAGCCAACCAATCGGCCAAGGTTTTACCATGTCAAAGAAGCGGAAAAGCACAAAACCAGTCAGAAGCCATTTCCAGTCATCGGCAGGGATATTCAGCATAGGCACTAAGCTCATGGTGATCCAAAAGCCCGCAAACTCATCCCAAACGATAGAACCGTGGTCATGCACGCCCATATCATCAGACGTTACTTGGCAGATCTTAATACCAATAATGCAGCTTACCACCACCACGGCAACGTAAGCAGGAAACGGTAGCTGAACCAACAATAGGTACAACGGAATTGACGCAAGCGTGCCCATTGTGCCGGGAATAATAGGCGATAAGCCACTGCCAAAACCCGTTGCTAAGAAATGCCAAGGATTTTTAAGAGAAATAAGAGAAAGTGGGTTTGTCATCAATTAACCTTAAAGTGATCGTAACCAGTTAAGTTCCAGCTTAGTGGTTCACCATTATTGTGTAATTCAAAATATTCTACAGGTCTTATCTGGCCAATGCAGGTGACTTTTGTACCAGTGTGTGACAAAGCACTTTCCAGCGACCCTTTATTCTCTTCTGGTACAGTAAAGCACAGTTCGTACTCTTCACCACTCGTTAGCGCATATTGCTGAGCTGAAGTGATATCAGGAGCGAACTGACGTAACTCTGGAGAGATAGGCAGCGTGCTTACATCAATACTCGCGCCAACTTGAGAACGCTTAAGGATATGTTTTAAATCAGCAATAACGCCATCAGAGATATCAATCGCAGATGAAGCAAGGTTCACTAGAGCCTGACCCGCCAACACTCGTGGGGCGCTCACATAATGTCTCTCTTCAAGCTCAGCAGCATAGGGCTTCGCTCTGTTCTGCTCAGGGTTAAGTAACACTTCTAAGCCAGCTTTGCTGTCACCTAGATTACCTGTTACGTAAATCCAGTCGCCCACTTTCGCGCCATCTCTGCGCAGCGCTCGTCCTTCAGGAACAAAGCCCTGTACCGTCAGTGTCAGGCTTAGTGGACCTTTGGTTGTGTCGCCACCAATTAACTGAATACCAAAGTAGTCTGCGAGTTTAAAAAAGGAGTCACAGAAGGGAGCAAGCCATGCTTCATCGATTTCAGGCATGGTTAAAGCAAAAGACACCCAAGCAGGCGTCGCGCCCATTGCAGCAAGGTCACTGATATTGGAAGCCAACGCTTTGTGTGCCACCCAAGCCGGATTCGCCTCAGCTAAGAAATGGGTACCAGCAACTAAGGTGTCCGTGCTGATCGCTATCTCAACATTGCCCGGCGCTTTGACCAAAGCACAATCATCGCCAGCAGCTAGAAGAACGTCTTTACGTTGTGGTTGTCGATTTACAAAATATTTTTCAATCAGGTTAAATTCGCCAGACATCACATGCCCTATCTTTAGTCTCATAAAAATCGCCGTAATTATGGATATTACAGAAATTTAGTTACAAAAAAGGCCAGCATAAAAGCTGACCTTTAGATTCAATATACGAACGTCTTATTTCTTACGAACGTGCGGTGCAGCTTTATCAAGCACACCGTTAACAAACTTATGGCTGTCTTCTGCTGCAAATACTTTTGCAAGCTCGATAGCTTCGTTGATAACCACTTTGTATGGTACATCTTCGCGACGAGTCATCTCGTACATAGCTAAACGTAGAAGCGCTAGTTCCATCAGATCCAGATCTTGCATAGGGCGAGATACGAATGGACGAAGCTTGCTATCAAGTTCCATGTGGCTAAGAGCAACACCAGTTAGTAGGTCGCGGAAGTATGCAACGTCTGTTTCTGGCATAGCAAGAGCAGGCTCTGCAGCATGATGCTCTTCTTCATCATACTTACCACCAGATAAGAACTGTTCTTCAACGGTAGCAATATTTTCTTTAGTAATTTGCCAAGAATAAATTGCTTGTAGAGCAAATTGACGTGCGTTACGACGTGCGGCTGGTTTCACACTGGCCCCCATTAGGAATCGATTTCAGAAAGAACGTTGATCATCTCAAGTGCGCTAAGTGCTGCTTCTGCACCCTTATTACCAGCCTTGGTTCCTGCGCGTTCAATAGCTTGATCGATCGTATCAACAGTAAGAACACCAAACGCTACTGGAAGAGAATATTCCAGAGACACTTGTGCCAAACCTTTATTACATTCACTACAAACATAGTCAAAGTGAGGTGTACCGCCACGAATTACTGTACCAAGAGATACAATCGCATCGAACTTACCTGTTTTTGCAACGCGCTGCGCTACAAGTGGAAGTTCTACTGCACCAGGGCAACGAACAACAGTGATGTTGTCTTCGCTTACTTGTCCATGACGCTTTAAAGTATCGATTGCACCAGAAAGTAAACTTTCGTTAATAAAACTGTTGAAACGAGCAATAACGATAGCAATTTTTGCATTTGGCGCTGGGAAGCCACCCTCGATCACTTTCATAAGCCTTCCTTTAACTATTTTCATCAAGTGAGAATCGCCGGATTCTAGCACAAAACTGTGAGCAATATCTAATGGTAATTTAGAAGAACAGACACCGGCAATGTAAAGATGATAATGCAGCGCTGATCCCAAGCATATAGGAACAGCGAGTAACCAAGTTTGTGTGTTGAACACGTTTTGAGTCGGACTTGGCTACTTTGCTCTTTTGGCAAGATTTATCACCAAAAGAGCCACTGAAATCATCGGTAAATTATGTTGCTACAAACGGAGAAACGTCTGCTTGCTAACGCATGGTTTATTCGCAAACGTACTCAACAACGTTAAGGCCAAAACCACCCAATGCGTGGTAACGCTTAGTGCTTGAAGAAAGCAGACGCATATCGTGCACACCTAGATCTTGAAGAATCTGAGAACCGACACCAACACGACGCGAGGTACCCTGCTTCTTCGCCATAGTTGGCTGCTCGTTCTTGTCTTGCGCTTCGAATGTCTTCACTTTGTGAATCAAAGAATCAGACGACTCTTCGTTGCCAAGAATAACCAACACACCGCCTTCGTCGCCAATACGCTTCATCGCTTTATCTAGCGACCAGCTGCGTTCAGTACCACGGTCTGAATGAAGCAGATCGGTGAACGTGTCATGCAGGTGAACACGTACCAAAGGAGCACCTTCAGATAGGTCGCCTTTTTGCATCGCGTAGTGGATCTGGTTATCAATTGTATCGCGGTAAGTCACCAGCTCGAAATCACCAAACTCTGTTGGTAAATGGCATTGTGCTACACGCTCAATCGTTGTTTCTGTATTGTTGCGGTATTCAATCAAGTCAGCAATCGTGCCTAGCTTGATGTCGTGTTTTTCAGCAAACACTTCAAGGTCAGGGCGACGAGCCATAGTACCGTCGTCGTTAAGGATCTCAACGATAACCGATGCTGGCTCGCAGCCTGCAAGACGTGCTAAATCACAACCTGCTTCTGTGTGTCCTGCGCGAGTCAGAACACCGCCATCTTGCGCTGTCAGTGGGAAAATATGACCAGGTTGAACAAGATCAGCCGCTTTCGCATCTTTCGCCACTGCCGCTTGAACCGTCACTGCACGGTCTGATGCAGAGATACCCGTTGTTACGCCCTCTGCCGCTTCAATCGAAACAGTAAAGTTAGTGGTGTACTGTGCGTTGTTATCTTGAACCATAGGCGCTAGACCCATGCGGTTTGAACGCTCTTTGGTTAGCGTCAGACAAATTAAACCACGGCCGTACATCGCCATGAAGTTAATCGCTTCTGGCGTCACATGTTCTGCTGCCATGATCAGATCGCCTTCATTTTCGCGATCTTCATCATCCATCAGGATAACCATTTTTCCTAGGCGAATGTCTTCAATAATTTCTTGAGGAGTACTAATTGGCATTGTTCTATATCCTTTGAAATGGTTCTGCTTCCTAGAACCGACACTATTTAAACCTGATGATATTGCTTCGCTTTACAAAGTCTCGCTTAACGCACTTTGTATCAACGGTTAGGCAAAACCATTCTGCTGTAAGAATTCCATCGTTAATCGAGATTCAGGCTCAGATTCTTGTTGCTGACCTTGCAGTAAACGCTCCATGTAACGTGCTAATACATCAACTTCTAGATTCACTTTACGACCGACATTGAATTGGTCGATGGTGGTTTCTGAAGAAGTATGAGGAACGATAGTCAGCTTGAATGCGTTCTTACGTAAATCGTTCACAGTCAGGCTAATGCCATCAACTGTTACTGAGCCTTTTTGAGCCACGTATTTTGAGATTTCTGCTGGCATTTCTACCCAGAATTCAATCGCACGGCCAACTTGGTTACGTTCAACAATCTCACCCACGCCATCAACGTGACCAGACACTATATGTCCACCGAAACGCGTGGTTGGTAACATTGCTTTCTCAAGGTTAACTTTATCGCCCGCTTGGTAATCGACAAAACCCGTTTTTTTCAGGGTCTCAAGCGAAAGATCTGCACTGTAGCTGTGGTCGTTATATTCAACAACTGTCAAACACACACCATTGGTAGCGATACTGTCGCCTAACTTAACGTCAGCCATATCAAGCTTACCAACATTAACCGTTACGGTGATGTCTTCTCCGCGGGGAGTGATTGCACTCAATGTACCTACGGCTTCTACAATTCCTGTAAACATTTTAAAACTCTTTTTGTTGTCAACGACACGTATGCAGTTGGAGTAACTATTTCCACTGTGGTTTCGTTACTATCTGTTTCGAAATACGGGTTTCGCAACGATGCGAATATCCACACCAACCTGTCGAACATCTTTAATTTCTAGGTCAATAACGTCAGACATTGAAGTGAGCCCTAATGCACCCATCAAACCTCGTCCGTCACTGCCCATAAGTTTAGGTGCTAAATAAAAGATTAGCTCATCCACCAGCTGCTCTTCAATCAAGCTTTTTGCCAATGTTGCGCCCGCTTCGACCCAAATATGGTCGATATGATTGGCAGGTAATTGACGCATCAGATCGTGCAAATCGAGCTGACCTGCATCTGTGGTTGCGACTTCAATATCAGCAGATGCTTCGGCAACTCTCAACACCGATGTTGGAGTCTGGAATAACTTGAGTTCAGGACGCAGTTGGTTTTGACGATCAAGAATCACGCGAATCGGCTGACGCAGCTCGTCTTCAGCGTAATGACCTTTGATACTGCTTGGCAACTCTGCCCAACGAACATTCAACGACGCGTTGTCTTCAATCACCGTCTGGCTAGTTGACAACACAGCGCCTGATTTTGCTCGGTAGTTCTGAACATCACGACGTGCTTCTGGCGATGTGATCCACTGGCTTTGGCCATTTTCCAATGCCGTTTGCCCATCAAGGCTAGCGGCCATCTTTAACTGAACGAATGGCATGCCAGTTTGCATACGCTTGATAAATGCAGGGTTCAAGTCGAGAGCGTCTTGCTCTAGCAAACCGATTTCAACCTCAATACCCGCATCGCGTAGCATTTTGATACCACGACCTGCGACTTTTGGGTTTGGGTCCTGCATGGCACAAATCACTTTGGCTACTTGAGCCTTAATCAAACCTTCAGCACAAGGCGGCGTTCGACCGTAATGAGAACAAGGCTCTAGCGTGACATAAGCCGTCGCACCTTTTGCTTTGTCGCCTGCCATTCGCATGGCATGTACTTCAGCATGAGGTTCGCCAGCTTTGGCATGAAAACCTTCACCAACGATCTGACCGTCGGTTTGTACAATGACACAACCCACATTAGGGTTTGGCGCAGTAGTGTAAATGCCGCGTTTTGCTAACTGAATAGCACGCGACATCATTTGAAAATCTAGGGGAGTAAAGTTTGACATGATTGAGGAGTTAATCCTCTAATTTAGCGATTTCTTCGCCAAACTCTCGGATGTCTTCAAAGCTGCGGTAAACAGAGGCAAAACGAATGTACGCCACTTTATCCAATTCTTTCAATTGGCCCATCACAAGATTACCAATCATCTCGCTTGGTACTTCACGCTCACCAGTTGCACGGAGTTGTGACTTAATCGTACTGATCGCAAGTTCAATCGCGTCAGCACTCACTGGGCGTTTTTCTAGGGCGCGCTGTACACCACCCACCATTTTATCTTCATTAAATGGTTCGCGGTTTCCATTCGACTTTATGACTTTAGGCATCACAAGTTCTGCCGATTCGAACGTAGTAAAACGTTCACTACATGCAAGGCATTGACGGCGACGACGAACCTGATGGCCATCGGCTACCAGTCTTGAATCGATTACTTTAGTGTCGTTCTCTGAACAAAAAGGACAATGCATATCACCTCCAAATAATTGAATATCAGTGTAACGGAATTGCCAAACGTTAGGAAAGAAAAAGGGCCAATTAAGGCCCTTTTGTGTGGTGATTCATTGATTATTGCTACTCGACCGCCATTTCAAAAATGAGCTGAGGAGTAAAATTAACGACCAGCGTTAACCGCGGACTAAATAGTTCGCTTTACCTACCCATTTGTAGCTTGTCAGCTCTTCTAAGCCCATTGGGCCGCGAGCATGCAATTTCTGAGTAGACACGGCAACTTCAGCACCTAAACCAAACTGTGCTCCATCAGTGAAACGTGTTGATGCATTCACATAAACCGCTGCAGAACCAACAGAGTTAATGAAACGCTCTGAGCTCTCTAAGCTATTGGTCATGATCGCATCTGAATGACTCGCGTTGTGTACACGCATGTGGTCAATCGCTTCTGCCACATCCGCTACCACTTTCACGCCTAGCGTGTAGCTTAGCCATTCAGTGTCAAAGTCGCCTTCAACCGCATCACGTTGGTCTTCAAAACCCGCTAGCAGCGATTTTGCACTGGTATCAGCAACTAAGGTTACCTTGCCGGCTAAACGCTGTTTCAGCTTAGTTAGGAAAGCTTCAGCAACCGCTTCATGCACTAGCAGTGTATCTAACGAGTTACACGCCGATGGACGTTGAACTTTTGAGTTTTCGACCACATCGACAGATTTCTCAAGATCAGCGCTTTCATCAACGAAGATATGGCTGATACCAAAGCCGCCGATGATTACTGGGATGGTGCTGTTCTCTTTACACATCTTGTGCAGACCAGCGCCGCCACGAGGAATGATCATATCCACGTAGTCGTCCAGTTTAAGCAGTTGAGAAACGAGTTCACGATCAGGCTTCTCGATGTACTGAACAGAAGCGGCTGGAAGCTCCGCTTTCTCTAATGCAGACTGGATAACCTTAACCAGTTCCATGTTCGAGAAAAACGTCTCTTTACCACCACGTAGAATGCTTGCGTTACCTGTCTTCAGACACAGAGCTGCAATATCGATGGTTACGTTCGGACGCGCTTCATAGATAACACCCACCACACCAAGTGGCACGCGGCGGCGAGACAGTGACATACCGTTTTCTAGTACTTTGCTGTCAATTTCGCTGCCAACTGGGTCATTCAGGCTAATCACGTTACGAACATCGTTAGCGATACCGGTTAAGCGCTCTTCGTTAAGAAGTAGACGATCGAGCAGTGCGTCAGTTAAACCCGCTTCACGACCCAGTTCGATGTCTTTCGCGTTCGCTTCTAAAATCGTTGTTGCGTTTGCTTCTAGCTCATCAGCGATAATCGCCAATGCTTTATTCTTTTGCGCCGTAGATGCGGTCGCTAGGTGGAAAGCAGCGTCTTTTGCTGCGATACCCATGTTAGTTAAATCCACGTTTAACTCTCCCTAAATTCTGTCTGTCTTTGGATGCAAAAAGGTGATTCACCTTATCATCACGAGCTACTCTTGGATTACAACTAGGTCGTCACGGTGAATGACTTCTGACCCATAATCGTATCCAAGGATGTCGCCAATATCTTTACTGTGCTTGCCTGCAATTTTTGCTAGGTCTTGGCTTGAATAACTGGCGATACCACGCGCAATTACTTTGCCTTTGCTGTCTGTGACTTGGGTAACTTCACCACGAGAGAATTCGCCTTTAACTCGAACAACCCCTTTCGCCAACAAGCTGCTGCCTTTGGTGTTGACTGCGTTTACTGCGCCGTCGTCAACCACGATGTCACCTGCTGAAGCAGGGCCCGCTAAAATCCAGCGTTTACGGTTTTCAAGCGCTTCCGCTAAAGGCAAGAAACGTGTGCCTTGTGGGTTATCACTCAGTGAATCAAACACCACATTTTCAGCACTGCCCGCAGCAATAATCACTTCGATGCCTGCGCGACGAGCAATGTCAGCCGCCTGCAGTTTTGTCGCCATGCCGCCAGTACCCAACGTAGTACCGCTGCCACCTGCGATCTTACGCAGCGTGTCATCAATGGTTTTCACTTCTTTGATGAGCTCAGCATTTGGATCTTTACGAGGGTCAGCCGTAAACAGGCCTTTTTGGTCTGTTAGTAGCAAAAGCTTATCAGCACCGCACAAAATACCCACTAAGGCCGACAAGTTATCATTGTCGCCCACTTTAATTTCGTTGGTTGCTACTGCGTCGTTTTCGTTTACTACCGGAATAATATCGTGCTCAACCAGTGCGTTGATCGTGTCACGTGCATTAAGAAAACGCTCGCGATCATCGAGATCAGCACGAGTCAGTAGCATCTGGCCAATCTTAAGGCCATAGATAGCAAACAAAGACTCCCAAACTTGAATCAACTGACTTTGCCCAACTGCCGCAAGCAACTGTTTGCTCGCCATTGAGTTGGGAAGTGCGGGGTAACCAAGGTGCTCACGTCCTGCTGCAATTGCACCAGACGAAACCATAACCACAGAGTGGCCTTGTTTTTTTAATTCAGCACATTGACGAACCAGCTCAACCATATGAGCGCGGTCTAATGCCAATGTTCCACCAGTTAAGACACTGGTACCCAGTTTAACAACGACAGTTTTACGCTGTGTTGTTGTCCCGCTTTGATGATTTGTTGTCATGAAGTCTTTTATGGATAAAACAAATAAGAGGTGATGTTTTAGCAATCAAAAGGGGAATTCACAAGCAGAAAAGGTGCGAAATCGCACCTTTTTGCTTTATATAGAAGAGTAACCTTTAAAATTAGACGAATTCGACAGACTCTTCGTCTAATTGGATACTGATTTCAAACTTACTTTGAAGTTCATCAACCAGTTTCTTGTGGAAGGCTTCTTGAGTTCGAGAGACCTCAGCGACCGCCTTTTTAGGTAACGGCAAAGAATCCCAGTTACCATCGATGTTGTACTTGCCGATATTGTACTTCGCCGAATATCCCTCTTCCGACTTATCCAATTCCAGCCACCAGCCCCAGAACTCGCGTTCTTCTGGTGATTTTTTATCGTTCACACATACAGACAAGCAATCAAAGATATAGTGGCCTTCTTCTGATTGCGGTTCCCTTAAGTAAGGCCCGATCGCCTTTAAAACATTCAACAAGCGGTAATGCGTAGGTTGTTGTGTCACTTCTGACATATTGAATCTCCATTTTCAATGTTAAGAATGACGTTACTCAGACTGTTATACGTAGAAACTACGCATTTGGATTTTATAAATGACCTCTGAGTATCAGGTACTTAGTTTGTACATTTTTCATGCTTAACTAATTTAGGAGAAATGTCATCTAAATAATTCATCCTCAAGCCACTTTATCGCCAATTCGAGGGATTGCTCATAACCTTGTGTAATTGACTTAGCTTTGATTTTCTTCGCTTTTCCGTAATCACTGTAAATAGCAACCAGTTGATTATCCATTGGCGGTGAAACCGGGTCGCCTTCCAGAGCCAATGCCAAGATAGGAACACTGGTTTTACTGTTTGACAGCAAACCTTGTACCTTGAGTGACCACGCCATCAACTGCCCAGAAAGGCTATTGATATCGACCGCCCCTTTACCAAGGCGCGAAGCCAACACATCTAGATGCATTTTAGGCATCTGCTTAAGTTTGTCTGCATGAACAAAGATATCGTGAATTGGCGCGCCTAAAGAAATACACGCTTTAATCTTATGTTGCTCGAGGAAAGATAATCTCACCATCGCATTGCCACCGAAGCGGAAACCAAACAAGCCGACTTTGTGGTGATCGACCCATGGGATGTTAGGCAATTCATTCAGCACTGCTTGGTGAAGACAAGATGAGTCTTCTGTTAACGGCCAATGTGCACTGTGCCCTATTGATGGCATGTCTACCGTTAACATAGCAATGTTCTTAGGTGCTAAATAATCCCTAAACAGGCGCCACATATCGGTTTGCAAGCTATCTAGACCCGCGCTGACAATTACAACCGGTTGTGGTTTATCTGTCTTGGTTAGATGCAAGTTCGCTTTGATCTTCTTGTTTTGGTATGGAATATCAATCTGCTTGACGATCAACTTAGTGTGCTTGATCGCTTCAGAATACGCTGCGTTGGCCAACACTTGAGCCTGAGCTGCCAAGTTGTCGTTCTTGAGGTGTGGGTAACCCGCAATACTGAAGCACAACGATGCGGAAAATAGCTCTTCAGCCATCTCTTCACCATTCTTCTCATTAGAACGATTTTGATGCTGCATACCCAGCTTGGTCCATTCGTATGCCCAGTTACCACTTCGGTAACCCATGACCGTATCAAGCCACTCATCGGTTGTACGAGAGTTATCTGATGACGCGATGCGAGCCAATACCGCTTCCTGCTCTATTGGATTAACGCCTTGCCATACCCACTGAAGACGTCTTAGGTTTCGATACCATGATGAGTTTTGCTGTTCACGTTTCTCATCCAATAGCGCTTCAGAGCTTGGCATGTATTGTGTCAACATTGAGGTCTCTTTCGCTTGCTTGTGCTTTACAAACAAAGTTTCCGAAAGGTTCGAGCTCGTTTCTTCTGGTTCAGACATTGGGATACTTAATAAGAAATGGTTGTCACTAATAATATAAAAAAAAATGACCCTATAAAGGGTCATTTCTCAAAAAACTAAGTTTACGCTTATTTTGACTTGCGATTTACTGGCTCTACGTAGCTTAGGCTAGTATCCCAAGGTTGCTCAATCCATGTGTCTTGAGCGATATCAACAATGTACTCGTCTAGCAAATCAGCGCCAGATGGTTTTGCACATACAGCGATCAGTTTCGCTTTAGGGTACATTTCGCGAAGCTTACGTGCAGTGTCACCACTATCAACCAAGTCTTCAACGATTAGGAAGCCTTCGCCGTCACCTTCAGGTGCTTTAACTACTGTCATATCACGTTGGTGATCGTGGTCGTAGCTAGAAATACAAATCGTATCTACGTGACGAATACCTAGCTCACGAGCCAAGATTGCACCAGGAACCAAACCACCACGGCTTACTGCCCAGATGCCTTTCCACTGCTCTGCTGGCATTTGCTTTTCAGCAAGTTGACGGCAGTAAGTCTGCATGTTGTCCCAAGTGATAACGAATTTGTTGCTCATAGTATAAAACCTAATAATTTTGTCATGTTATTAGAGGCTATTTCAAACATAGCCTCTTCAGCGATTAAGCAGAAATCTAGACGATTAAGCGAAAATGTATTTAAGAATAAAGATAGCCGACATTACCCACACAGCAGGTGAAACGTCGCGACCTTTACCACTTAGCAGCTTAATTGCAGCGTAAGCGATGAAACCTAGTGAGATACCCTCAGCGATAGAGTACGTCAGCGGCATAAGCAGACATGTTACCACGACTGGTGCTGCTTCCGTAAGATCACGCCAATCAATGCCAACTAGGCCAGACATCATCAGAATTGCTACATAGAAAAGTGCACCTGATGTTGCGTAAGCCGGAATCATACCTGCAAGTGGCGAGAAGAAAAGAGCCAGTAGGAATAAGATACCAACAACAACAGCCGTTAGACCGGTACGGCCGCCTTCAGCAACACCCGCAACACTCTCAACATAAGAAGTAGTATTTGATGTACCTAGCAGTGCACCAATAGATGTTGCTGTAGAGTCAGCAAGCAGTGCTTTGTTCAAGCGAGGTAGTTTGCCGTCTTCTTTGATTAGGTTTGCTTTCGTTGCAACACCAACCAGAGTACCCGCTGTATCGAACAAATCGACGAACAAGAACGCGAATACCACTGAAATCATACCGATTTCAAATACAGCAGAGAAATCAAGCTGCATGAATGTAGGAGCAAGGCTTGGTGGTGTAGACATGATGCCGCCGTATTGAACGTCACCAATAACAATGCCAAGAGCTGTGATAGCTAGAATCGCAATCATTACTGCCCCTTTCACGCCACGGTGAACAAGAGCAATCGTTAGGAAGAAACCAAGTGAGCCTAGGATAGGAGCAATCGCGGTAATGTCGCCCAGTGAGACTTTAGTTGCTGGGTTAGAAACAACGATGCCTGCATTGCTAAGCGCAATAAACGCTAGGAAAAGACCGATACCTGCAGAGATACCAACACGCAGAGACATAGGGATCGAGTTGATAATCCATTCACGGATCTTAAAGATGCTTAAGAAGATGAAGATTACGCCTGATACGAAAACCGCTGCCAGAGCAACTTGCCACGTATAACCCATACCCATTACAACAGCGTAGGTAAAGAATGCGTTCAAACCCATGCCTGGAGCTTGAGCAATTGGGTAGTTAGCAACAAAGCCCATGATGAAACAGCCAATAGCAGCCGCTAAACAGGTTGCTACAAATACAGCGCCATGGTCCATACCAGCATCAGCTAGAATCATTGGGTTTACAAAAATGATGTAAGCCATTGTTAGGAAGGTTGTTAGACCTGCGATGATTTCAGTGCGCACATTGGTGCCATTTTCACTGAGTTTGAATAGCTTTTCGAACATTATCGAATCCTATAAGGGTAAAAAGTAAACGGTTGCGTAATCGATTGGCTGTGGATTATAAAGTTATCAAATAACAAATTCCAGATAGAATTAAGGCTCTAATCGATATTTATCAGAATGCCGTATGAAACAAAGCGATTAAAAATGAAGATATCATCGATAAATAACCATTAAAAACAAACAATTAACAACAATAGACTCACTAAAACTAGTTGGTTGTTTTTTCTACCATCGGTTATTTTCATTGATAATCTAGCCAGTAAATTCTGAATTCAAACTCACAATAGTTATGTATTTTTCAACAGGATCAGTAATAAGGCGCAAATTGATATTTCGGCGTTTAAAAAACAACCACGCAGAACAGCAAGGAAAGTGACAAGCGAAAGCGGTTTGGAAAAGTAGCAGGCAAAAAAAACGCCACTCAAAACTGAGTGGCGGTAGAATCTGTCAACCAAAAGGGCTGTAAAAGAATTCCAATATATAGGGGTGAACAAAACTGTTCGAGTTACATGCTTACGGTATTAGTAACCAAAGCTTGTAGGGTATGCAAAGTTGCTAGTGTAAACAGAGCTGTTAATCCAGAACATTGCAGATGGTAAACCTTTCATAACTATCACCTTAATAAATCAATAAAAAACGAATTTGATTTCTCGGTTCCTTGGAGGCGATAAAACGGACTCATCCTTTGAGCATTTACTCTTCATCTCAGAAGTTGGTTATTAATATACCCTAAAGAAAAAAGATTACAAGTATTTTTTGCTATACGTCACATTTTTGGCTATTTACGGTTATTTTACAAACTTATTTTGTAATAAAACTACAAAATAGAATTAAACAAACGTTTGCCTGCTCCATTTATAAGCATCAAGGCGCTTAGCTGTGATCAGATGGACAAGATCGCTTTCAAAATTTGAGCTATTTGAGGTTTAGAACCGCTACTCGTCAAAACGCTCAAGTGGTATGCTGTTGCCATCAAAACAGACCCATATTTTAGATTTTTGTTCTAGGTTTTTCCCCATACAAAACCTAAATATATGGTTATTAAATAAAAAAGGAGTCATCCGTGTCTGAATTCCATTCTGAGATCAGTAAATTATCCCCTACCCCTATCTGGCAGTTCTTCGATAAGATTTGCTCAATCCCACACCCTTCTAAGCATGAAGAAGAGCTTGCTCAATACATTATTGCTTGGGCAACAGAGCAAGGCCTAGATGTACGTCGTGACCCAACGGGTAACGTATTCATCAAAAAGCCAGCAACGGCGGGTATGGAAAACAAAAAAGGTGTAGTGCTACAAGCTCACATCGATATGGTTCCACAAAAGAACGAAGACACAGTTCATGACTTTGCTAAAGATCCAATTCAACCATACATTGATGGTGAGTGGGTTACAGCTAAAGGCACAACGCTTGGCGCTGATAACGGCATGGGCATGGCTTCTTGCCTAGCGGTTCTTGCTTCAAACGAAATCCAGCACGGCCCTATCGAAGTTCTACTAACAGTAGATGAAGAAGCAGGCATGACTGGTGCTTTCGGTCTTGAAGCGGGTTGGTTAGAAGGCGATATCCTTCTTAACACCGATTCAGAGCAAGAAGGCGAAGTGTACATGGGTTGTGCTGGCGGTATCGACGGCGCAATGACATTTGAAATTGCTCGTAATGCGATTCCAGCTGACTTCGTAACACGTAAGCTAACGCTAAAAGGCCTAAAAGGCGGTCACTCTGGTTGTGACATCCACACAGGTCGTGCAAACGCAAACAAACTGCTTGCTCGCTTCCTAGCGGGTCACGCAAAAGAGCTAGACCTTCGCATCGTCGAATTCAAAGGTGGTAGCCTTCGTAACGCGATCCCTCGTGAAGGTTTCGTAACGGTTGCTGTTCCTGCGGCAAACCAAGAAAAACTGGCTTCACTATACAACTACTACACTGAGCTGCTTTCAACAGAGCTAGGTAAAGTAGAAGACAGCATCGTGACTTTCAATGAAGAAGCTTCTGTAGAAATGGGCGCACTTGCGTCAGCAGACCAAGCTCGCTTTATCGCGGCACTTAACGCATGTCCAAACGGCGTGATTCGTATGAGTGACGAGGTTGAAGGTGTTGTGGAAACGTCTCTAAACGTAGGTGTTATCACAACAGAAGAGAACTCAATCACAGTACTTTGCCTGATCCGCTCTCTTATCGATTCAGGTCGTAGCCAAGTAGAAAGCATGCTTCACTCTGTTGCTGAACTAGCAGGCGCTAACATCGCGTTCTCTGGTGCTTACCCAGGTTGGAAACCAGACGCAGATTCAGAAATCATGCATATCTTCCGTGACATGTACGAAGGTATCTACGGTCACAAGCCAAACATCATGGTTATCCATGCTGGTCTTGAGTGTGGTCTATTCAAAGAACCTTACCCGAACATGGATATGGTTTCTTTCGGCCCAACCATCAAGTTTCCGCACTCTCCTGATGAGAAAGTGAAGATCGACACCGTTGAGCTATTCTGGAACCAAATGGTTGCATTGCTTGAAGCGATCCCAGAAAAAGCTTAATTCGATAAGCTATGTTTGTTCAGTAAATGGTGTTTTACAGTAAACACCGTTTATCTGAGACAAAATAAAACAGGTACTCAATGAGTACCTGTTTTTGTATCTAATCTTTGTAGCTACTACTTGTGACTAAATAAACAATTAAGCGCGTGAAGCCGCGTAGCTTTCTAGCTCATCAATTGAAGTTTGTGCCACAACTTCGCCATCGATGAAGTACGTCACCATCTCGCCATCACGAACACCGATTAACGTCGCACGCTCACCAGACTGGTAAGTAATGTCCATTTGGATCGTGTTTTCATCAATCTGCTGCATTTGACCTTTTTCGATCACATCTGCACTCGTGATAGGACCCACTGGCGCTTCCGTTAGAGACGGATCAAGTTGGTGGTTGATGTCTAGGTAAGTATCAGTCTTAGTATCAAAGATGTGCGGAGCACCTGTTAGTGGGTTGCTACCAGTCCAGAACTCTAGTGAGTTGAATACTATGTAATCGGCAGCAACTGTTAGACCGTATGCAGGTGCAAGTAGAATGTTCAAACCACCACGAGCGTAACGGTTATCAACAGCCTTGATGTTGAACTTCATTAGGTAACCCGTTACTGCGTTGCTACCAACACAGCCAGATAAAGCAACAGATACCACCGCTAGTGCTACAACTTTTGAAATTGTTTTTTTCATTTTGATCTCAATATTTGAATTTGGCCGCCAAAAAATGGCGGTGGATAATACCAACGAACTGAATGACAAATATCAGCTCTAAGTTAATGTATTGTCATAAAATTCAAAATTTTAAACACCCTTCAATTAGCCAGATAAAAAACTGAAACCAATTCAGAAGCCCCTTCATAAAAAACTTTTGTCGTCACCGTAAAGCGATTGATTCGTACTAAAAATCAACGATTGCTACATTCCGTGTTAACGAATTATCACCATGTTGAGAACAACCTAAATGGCAAGACTAAAACCTAATCAACCATTCGAATTACTTGGTTATACTGTTCAGCCAGGACAGCGAATGGAGATTGAACTGCAAGCGGCTCAGCTTTACACGCATTCTCCACTTTCGATCCCGATTGAAATTATTCACGGTCGCCAAGCAGGCCCAACACTGATGGTAAATGCGGCTATCCACGGCGATGAGCTAAACGGTGTTGAGATTGCACGACAACTGACCAATGCGATTGATCCAAAGAAACTGAAAGGGACATTAATTGTTGTGCCTATCGTTAACGTATTTGGCTTTATCCATAAATCTCGTTACCTACCAGACCGTCGTGACCTAAACCGTTGCTTCCCTGGCAGTGAGAAAGGATCGTTAACATCACGTATCGCTTACACCTTCTTTGAGAACGTGGCAAAGCACTGTGATTACATTCTGGATCTACACACGGGCGCGATTCACCGTACCAATCTGCCACAGATTCGTGCAAACCTATCGAACCCTGAGACACTGCGCATCGCAAAAGCGTTCGCAACACCCGTGATTATTGATTCTCCACTGCGCGACGGTTCACTGCGTAGCGAAGCGGAAAAACTGGGTATTCCTGTATTAACTTACGAAGGTGGTGAAGCGCTGCGTTTTGATCACCTCGCGATTCGTGCGGGTTACCTTGGCGTGCATCAAGTGATGAAAGAAATCGGCATGCTGCGCCCTAACCGTAAGAAGTTACCAGAGCCAGTATTGAGTAAATCCACCAGCTGGATCCGCGCTGAATCAGACGGTATTTTGCGTAACATGGTAAGACTTGGCGAACAGGTTGAAGCAGGACAAACCCTTGCTTACATCAGCTCTCCATTGGGTCACCAAGAAGGCCAAGTGATCACAACCAAAGGCGGTATCGTGATTGGTCAGCAAACTCTGCCTTTGGTCAACGAAGGTGATGCTGTGTTCCACATCGCTTACTTCAAGCAAGACGATGAAGAAGTAGGACAATCAGTAGAAAGCTACATTGAAGAAGTGGCAGAAGACGATTGGCTAACTGCACTGAATAACTGATCAGACAATGCTTAACAGTTTAAGAGCTCGACGTTAAAAGCGAGAAGCCAAACCGAGCTCTTAAACACAATAAAACAGAACTCCACAAACTAAAAAGCCCCAAAACACTTTTAACTCGAAAGAAAAAAGTTGTATCGGGGCTTTTTTTTCACAAATCCCTTATCTTAAAATTAAGGGATCTATAAATTAGTCATGCACTGAATTATTCAGCGTCTTGTTGCTCTTCTGCACGAGCTTTAGCGCGCGCTTCACGTGCTTGCTCAGCTTTAAGCTCTTTAGTGTGACGTAGTTCGTCACGCTCTTTACGTTGCTCTGATTTACGCTCGTTACGTTCAGCTTGGTTAGCGATGAAAGATGCTAGCTCTTTCTCTGCCCACTCTTGTGCTAGAGCTTCAGTTTCGAAACCAGACTCACGCTTAGATACTGTAGTGCTGCGAGACGTTACTTGACGAGTAATCTCTGCACACCAACCGTTGCGTTTTTCTGTAAGGCGGATATCAAATTTTTTGTTCTTAGACATGTTCTATTTTTTCCTAAGGGAGATCATTAAGGGATCGGTCAACTTTGATAACTCCATCTAAGTGAGCATCTTTTAACACCATCCCTTGGTAAGCGCGGTATTAGAGCACAAATCAATGAATATTGCTGCAAATATTTGCAGCGGATCACACTCCAATGCTGCAAATCGTTTGCGCCTAATTTCAATCGGTTCATAACTCTCGGTTCACCATCAACTTCTATCCTATTTTATCGATAACAATGAAATGAACTATGCTCAAACAGAGATAAATGAAAGAGATACCTGCTTGCTCAGGTTTATAGACTCTACTGTCTCACCTACTCCGCTCATAATTAAAATAGCTAAGGAGTTGCTATGGATAGCTTCATCAAAAATTTACCCAAAGTTGAGCTACACTTACATATAGAAGGCACATTAGAGCCAGAGCTGATGTTCCAACTCGCCAAGCGTAATAACCTGTCGATTCCCTTTGAGACCCCAGACCAAGTTCGAGACGCGTACCAGTTCCACAATCTTCAATCCTTTCTCGATATCTATTACCAAGGTGCAAACGTACTGATTCATGAACAAGATTTCTACGACCTGACGTGGGCTTATCTGTTGAAGTGTCAGCAAGATAATGTGGTTCATACTGAGATCTTCTTCGACCCTCAGACTCACACTGAACGCGGCATTGACTTTGAAGTCATCGTTGGCGGGATTACTCGAGCTTTGAATCAAGTGGAGCAAGAGCTTGGTATCAGCAGCCAACTGATCATGTGCTTTCTGCGTCATCTCGATGAAGACAGCGCTTTTGAAACACTCAAACAAGCCCTTCCTTATAAAGATAAGATCATTGCCGTTGGGTTAGATTCATCAGAACAGGGCAATCCACCAGAGAAGTTTAAACATGTATTCCAAGAAGCGATCAACAAAGGCTTTCTGACTGTCGCGCACGCCGGAGAAGAAGGCCCAGCACAAAATATTAGCGACGCACTGAGCTTGCTAGGCATTACCCGAATTGATCATGGCGTTCGCTGTGTAGAAGATGAAGAGTTGATGGAACAGCTAATAGCAAAACGTACACCACTGACCGTCTGCCCGCTGTCGAATACCAAGCTCAAGGTGTTTGAGACCATGCAAGAGCACAACATCGTCGAGTTGCTGAGAAAAGGGCTGTGCGTCACCATCAATTCCGATGATCCGGCTTACTTCGGCGGCTATATGAATGATAACTTCCTCGCCGTCGCCAATGCTCACCCAGTGACCAAAAACGAATTGGCGCAGTTCAGTATTAATGCCATCGAAGCCAGTTTTATCTCGCCTCACGCCAAGGAAGATCTCATCACACAGGTACGCCAATACCTTGCTGCGAGTACTTAATGAGTTATCAAGATCAAAAAGGGAAGCTCTGAGCTTCCCTATCTATATCAATAGATAACTAATTGGCTTAGCCCGGGTGACCATCCACTCTTGGCGTTAACAGCATCATCCCAAATTTCCAGATAAATAGACCGAACGCTAACGTCCATAAACCCGCGCTGATATTGACCATCTCAAATAAATACGCCGGGAAGAATGTCACACCTAAACTACGAACGAGTGCCGCGATAAATATAGCCGAGAACGCCAAAGCCATACTTGGCCCTTTATAGATAGCACGGCCAGTATGTCCCATTGTCACGCGCGTGATCATCGCCAGAATTAACCCACTCAAACCGCCAATCGCAAACAGGTGCAGCATGTTATGGCTCGCGAACGGGTTATCTAGCAAACCGCGTAACAGCAAGCTGAGAGGGATACATAGGTAAGCCGCATGCAGCGACCACACCAAGGGTTCTGATAGTGTTGTCCAAGGCTTCCAGCGGATAAAGCGCACCAACTGTGTCACACCTGCAAATACCATCAACTCATTGCCGACTTGAGCAAAGGTCAATGGGAAGAAGCTCAACACAAATAAGCCAACCAAAGGTAGATTGGCTAACCATTCCAACCAAACCAAGGGCTGCGCTTTTTCGAAATCAAAACGACGCGCTGTGAAGAATGGGATTACTCGCCCACCCATCACTGATAAGAGCAAGGTAAACCACCACAACATGGCCTGCCAAACTGCAGACGATGGAAATGGAGGCATTCCCTTAATGGTCGCGTAACTAGCAGAGTTCGCCACGATAGCCAATATAAACAGCGGCACAAAAAACAGGTTCTTCCAGCCTTTCGACTTCACGACTCGAAAACCAATTTCGTAGGCGGCGAAGATTAAGAACAGCGCCTCAACCGACGAGATCAGCCATAACGGAGCGGGGGTCCAAAACAGAATACGAGGTGCGAGCCAAAAGCCCACAAGAATTGCCAACCGATAGTGCTTGGTTCCATTGACACCCGTCCAGGTTTGCACGGCAGTGAGCACAAAGCCGACAACAATCGCCATCGAAAAACCAAACAGCATCTCATGCACGTGCCACCACAGTGCGGGAACTTTTAAAATCTCAGGTTGACCGTTTTGGAACATGATGACCCAAGCTACAATCGCAATCACGGCATAGAGACTGCCTAAAAAGAAGAAAGGTCGAAAGCCTAAACGCAGGTAGGCTGGAATCGCGTCTTCTACACTTTTATCTGTGATATTTAACAAACTCGCTCCTAATTCTCAGATAAGCGGCCAAGGTATTACCTAAACCAAATTTTGTATGCATCAAATCCGATGCAATATGCAGATCACATTGCATGAAACGCGCCAATTAGATAAAACCAGTAAAAACAGCGACTCACGAGATTCAATAGCCAATAAATAAGTCAAAAAAACACAACCAAAAGAGTCATAAAGACATATACATGTATAAATAGAAACTTACTGACTTTTGGTATCTCGCCACATATAGTAAGACTAGACTTAAATGGAACAACTCAGACAAGGAATGCGATGTATATTTTTGGTTATGGCAGTTTAATCAACTCATCTTCACGCCAGCTTACCGGTCAGACAGGGCAAGCGATCCCTGCGATTGTTCATGGCTTGATTCGCCATTGGAGCAAGATCGATGACAGCTATGTCTTATCCCCTTTGATCGTCAATCTCGGCGAAGGACAAGTGAATGGTGTGTTGCTTGAGGTGGATGATATTGCACTGGCTGAGTTTGATCGCCGTGAGCGTGGTTATCACCGTATCGAATTAAAGGCCTCTCAGATAGAAAGCCAAGATGAATTCAAACAGGATCAACCGATCTGGGTTTACATCAAAGACGAGATTGAAGCACCTTGCGAAAACAGCCCTATCGTTCAAACCTACGTCGATACTGTATTAGCAGGATGTTTAGAGGTGTCTGAAAGCTTTGCGGCGCACTTCGTTAAACACACACAAGGTTGGCATCACCCATTAGAAAATGATCGCCACCAGCCTAAATACGGCAACCTTGCTGGGGTTTCCGATCACCATCACAGTGTGATTGATGGCTTGATACTAACTGTACGCAGCTAGTTGATTTAGGTTGGTGAACACATAGGCTCACCAACCTAAAGCGAGCTTAAACGACACGAATACCTGCTGGCATAGCACGTTCAGGGGTTAGCAATACACTTTCAGATTCATCTTCCGTTTCTGCACATAGCAACATGCACTCAGAAGTGTGGCCTCTCATCTTCGCCTTCGCTAGATTGCACAAAACAACAACTTGCTTACCCATCAACTCCTCTTCTGTGTAGTAAGGAACTAGGCTGGTCACCGTTTGTAGCGTCTTGTCACCAACATCCACTTGCACGATGTACAGCTTGTCGGCGTTTTCATGACGAACAACCTCAATGATCTTACCCACACGCATTTCTAACTTAGCAAAGTCACCATAAGAGACAGTATCCATTTCTCACTTCCTATATTGATTTGTTTTCACTCATTAAATCATTTACTAAAATTAAGTAAAATGTAAATGTTTACACTAGCATTAAGCCTAATAATTACAAGCGGTAAAGATCTCATTACTGGAAGTAAAATGAGAGTTTCGTTGCCTTACTATCATTGTCGGTGTTAAATAGATGCAGCAATGTATAGAGGTTAAAAATGGCAACAATTAAAGATGTAGCAAAGGAAGCTGGTGTTTCTGTTGCAACCGTATCTCGAGTGATCAACAAGTCTCCCAAGGCGAGTACAAGCTCGGTAGAGTCTGTAACTAAAGCGATGTCTAAACTCGGCTATCGCCCGAATGCCAATGCTCGAGCGCTGGTAAGCCAAAGCACGAACACTGTTGGTGTATTGGTCGGTGACATCTCCGATCCCTTTTTTGGCACGCTGGTTAAGGCTGTCGACAATGTCGCTCGTGAGAACGGAAAACATATCCTTGTCGGTAATGGCTCGCACGATCGTGAAGAAGAGAGACAAGCGATTGAATTGCTGATTAACAGCCGTTGTGACGCCCTGGTGATCCACTCTAAAGGCCTCACCGACGAAGAACTGATTGCCTATGCAAAAGAGGTCAAAGGCTTAGTACTGATCAACCGTTATATTGCTGAGATTGCCAACCACTGTATTTTCTTAGACAACAAAAAAGGTGCGTATCTTGCGACGGAATATCTGATCCGCCATGGCCATAAGAACATTGCCTGTATCGCCTCATCGCATAGCATTGAAGATGCCGATGAGCGTATCCAAGGTTACTTAGCGGCACTCTCAGATTACAAAATAGCGCTCTCTGACAGCTATATTGAATACTCAGCGCCGACCAGTGACGGTGGCGAATACGCCATGACTAACCTTCTGACTAAGTCACTGCCAATCACTGGCATTGTGGCGTACAACGATTACATGGCAGCTGGTGCTTTGTCTGTCCTTGATGAAAACGGTATTCAAGCGCCAGACAAAATGTCGATCATCGGTTTCGATGATGGTTTGATTGCCCGCTATGTTCATCCAAAGCTCACCACTATTCGCTACCCGATTCAGATGATGGCAGAGAAAGCGACACGACTCGCGTTGCACTTAGCCAAAGGTGAAAACACCTCAACTGAACCAATGATGTTCTCTCCAACTCTGGTACGCCGTAATTCGGTAGAGAAAGTCTAGGTTCTGGTCGACTCATCAAGCAATAAACAAAAAAAAGCCCTAACAGAATCGCTTCTGTTAGGGCTTTCCTACCTTACTCAGATACTCAACAATCGCGCTTAATAAACCGCACTCTTGTTGAGCGCCACTTTTGCTCATCCCCCAAGAACAACGCGATAATTCACATCGTCCTATTCACAAACAAAAGATATTGACGTAACCGCTTTGAGCTAGAGCGTACTAGTTTGAAGAATCCCCCGAAAATTCAAACTGGTAACAGGTACTGTAGTTATATTCTTGTTCAGGCTTGAGAATACAACTGTCCTGCTTCCACTCTGGGTGGTTAGGAGAGTCAGGTAAGAACTGGGTTTCTAGCGCCAAACCAGCGTAGTCTTCATAGCTGCCACCACTTCGGTTTGGTGTGCCACCAAGCCAGTTTCCGGTGTATAGCTGCATCGCAGGTTTGGTTGAAAATACTTTTAGTGTGACGAGCGCATCCGGTGAGGTTACGGTCGCGGCGCATTGAGTGCGTTTGCAGCCATCAGCCAATAAGAAAGAGTGGTCGTAACCCTTTGCTGCTTTCTGCTGTTCATCGCCCAACAAACGCTCTGAGATCATCATAGGCTGATTGAAGTCAAAGCTGGTCGATTTCACTGATTTAAGGTTACCTAACGGAATACCCACCGAATTGGTCGGTAAGAACTGATTAGCATTGATACTGACAATGTGTGACAAACAATCGTGTCCAGCTTCAGCGCCAAGTAGATTGAAGTACGCATGATTCGTTAGGTTGACTACAGTCGGCTTGTCTGTGGTTGCAGAGTAATTAATGGAAACTCGATTGTCTTCGGTGATGTCATAACGCACCGACACATTCAAATTCCCCGGAAATCCTTGGTCGCCATCAGGAGACTCAAGAGTAAACACCACTGACGTTTCGGTTTGCTCGGCAATATTCCAACGGCGTTTATCAAACCCGTTCGGGCCACCATGTAAGGTATTGCCCGCTTGGTTGGTTTCCAGCTTGTAATTCTGACCATCAATTTTGAAACGACCATTAGCAATGCGGTTAGCATAACGGCCAACAGTTGTGCCCATATAGCTGGCTTGTTTATCGAAGTTCTCCATTGAGTTAACACCCAACAAAACTTCTCTTTTGTTTCCTTTTACTGGCAGGATACAGCTCAACCATGTTGCACCAATATCCATGAATGTCACTTGCATGCCATGCGTATTTGATAGCGTCACTAACTGAGCGGGTTGGCCATCATAGGCAGGAGTCTGCGTCATGGATTGATGCAGGTTTTGCTCTTGTGTCATTCTAAATTCCTTCTAGTGCCAGTAAAAAGCCTCTACCTGAAGTAAAGGCTTTAGCATTTGGCCTACCATGATCTTTTTACTTGGTAAGCTCTATATTAAATCTCGAAGCCGTTAGATTACTTCAACTAAGCCTGCTCCGTCTTTCGCTTGGCACACATAAATAGATTCTTTTAGACCCGTCGCCGCTTGATATTTCTGCTCAACGGTTGTTTTGATTTCATCAACCAATGCAGGTGGAACCAATGCCACAATACAACCACCGAAACCACCGCCAGTCATACGCACGCCACCTTGTTCACCGATCACTTCTTTGACCATATCAACCAGCGCATCAATCTCTTTCACCGTGATTTCAAAATCATCACGCATTGATGCATGCGATTCAGCCATCAACTCGCCCATACGCTTCATATCATGAGTGCGTAGAGCTTGAGCCGCTTCAACAGTACGGTCATTTTCAGTAATCACGTGACGAGCACGTTTCGCGACCATTTCATCCAATTCAGACTCTTTCGCTTTGAATTGCTCAATGGTCACATCACGAAGTGCCGGAACACCAAAGATGCGCGCCGCTTCTTCACACTGTTCACGACGTGTGTTGTATTCGCTGTCGACTAAGCCGCGTTTCTTGTTTGAGTTAATGATAACCACAGCCATATCTTCTGGCATTGAAACCGCTTGAGTCTCTAGGCTACGACAATCCAAAAGCATCGCGTGGTTTGCGCGACCTTCTGCAGAGATCATTTGGTCCATGATGCCGCAGTTACAGCCCACAAATTCGTTTTCGGCCTGCTGACCATTTAGCGCCACTTCAGCTTGGCTGATCTCTAGGTTATAAAGCACCTTGAATGTTTGACCAATCACCACTTCCAGCGCCGCAGAAGAACTTAAACCTGCACCTTGAGGCACGTTGCCCGTTACAGAGATGTCTGCACCTGTAAATTCAAAGCCGCGACCTTTTAAGCACTTCACCACACCACGAATGTAGTTAGCCCACATCTTGTCTTGTTGGAATGTGATCTCTTGAGTTAAATCGAACTCATCGACTGCATTACCGTAGTCCACTGATACTACGCGAACAATGTTGTCGTCACGCTTAGCCGCGGCGACTACCGTTTGGTAGTTAATGGCACACGGTAGAACAAAACCATCGTTGTAGTCGGTGTGCTCGCCGATCAGGTTCACACGACCTGGTGCTTGGATAATATGAGTCGCTTGGTAACCAAGGACTTGCTCAAAAGATGCTTTCACGTTTTGGATTAGGTCAGACATAAGTAAACTCTCTGGTTAAACTCTTTGTTCAATTGGTTATGGCCCCTTCACGGCACCACTTTAATTCTTTTAGATTCCCTATCTCATTCGTCTCTCACGGTAGGGAATGACAACATCAGCCTTTCACCTGCCGTCATTCCAGAATCGAGGGACGAGATATCAGGAATCTCACTCGTTATCTACGAAACAGGCTATTCCTGATCTTTATAGTGAACGTCACTCAAATCACGAAGACGCTGCGCCGCTTGTTCTGCAGTTAAATCACGCTG
This sequence comes from Vibrio sp. 10N.286.51.E5, assembly GCF_041469125.1. Classification (NCBI taxonomy): domain Bacteria; kingdom Pseudomonadati; phylum Pseudomonadota; class Gammaproteobacteria; order Vibrionales; family Vibrionaceae; genus Vibrio; species Vibrio sp. 10N.286.51.E5. Next base: position 127,365 of record NZ_JBFRJZ010000044.1, read on the forward strand.
AGACTCAGCCAACATTTCGTAGCCCACCATGAACTTACGAACCGATGCGCTGCGTAGTAGCGGCGGGTAGAACAATGCATGCAGTTGCCAGTGATCGATGTCCGTACCTTCTTCGAAGAACGGCGCATAGTGCCAGCCCATTGAGTAAGGGAATGAGCACTGGAACAAGTTGTCGTAACGACTAGTCAGCTTCTTAATCGCAAGCGCTAGATCATCACGTTGTTCGTCAGTCAGTTCGCTCATACGGCGGATGTGTGTTTTTGGTAGCAACATGGTTTCAAATGGCCACGCAGCCCAATAAGGCACCACAGCGATCCAATGTTCAGTTTCAACCACAGTGCGAGAGCCGTCTTTCATTTCAGATTCAACGTAATCCACTAAAAGATTCGAACCTTGTTGTTCAAAGTACTCTTTTAACAGTTTCTCTTTGCGTTCAATCTCGTTGGGCAAAAAGCTGTTTGCCCAGATCTGACCGTGTGGGTGTGGCTGAGAACAGCCCATGGTCTCGCCTTTGTTTTCAAACGCTTGAACCCATAGGTAGTCTTTACCTAGCTCTTCAATCTGTTCATTCCATGTGTCGATAACACCGCGAATCTTGTTTACTGGTAACTCTGGCAGCGTTTTGCTGTGGTCCGGAGAAAAACAGATCACGCGGCTCAACCCGCGAACACCTTGAGTCTTGAATAGAGGGTTTTCAGACTCTGGAGCGTCAGGCGAATCGGGCATCAAGGCCGCGAAATCATTACTGAATACGTAAGTGCCGTCGTAATCTGGGTTTTCGTCGCCCGAGATACGCGTATTGGTTGGGCACAAGAAACACTCTTTCTCGTACGCAGGAAGCTGCGCGGTCGATGGTTTTTCATCTTGGCCACTCCAAGGACGCTTTGCTCGGTGCGGTGATACTAAGATCCACTGACCCGTTAATGGGTTATAACGACGGTGCGGATGGTCTACTGGGTTAAATTCAACTTTTGACATGTTTAGATTGCTCTCAAATTTTGTGTCTTGGTCAATTCACCAAGATGAATAATTCTTCTACAAGGAGATTCCCTATCACGCTCGTGCCTCGCTGTAGGGAATGACGTGTAATCTCGTTGTGCTATTTGTGCAAAGGCCACCACTTCATAGCCTTATGCTCATCCGTCATTCCAGAATCGAGGTACGAGATATCTGGAATCTCTCTTTTCTTATCTCTGCATTCCCCAATGAAATTGGAGTTGCAGCTAGGCAGCAAGCTTTCCAATATCCATGAGCATAGATCTTCTATGTGATTGGAATTGGTGAGCGCAGCTAACAACGCTGCGGCTTCAATTACGAAGGGGAATAACCGTTAGGATTGTTCGACTGCCACTTCCATGTATCCGCAGTCATCTCCATCACGCTACGCGTCGCCTTCCAGCCAAGCTCGCGCTCTGCTTTTTCAGTACTTGCCCAACATTCGGCAATGTCACCTGCGCGGCGTGGGCAAAGTTCATAAGGAACCGGTTTGCCCGATGCTTGTGCGAAGGCTTCAACCATCTCGAGTACACTTGAGCCTTTGCCCGTACCTAGGTTGTAAATGTGTAAGCCCGCTTTCTCGCCAACCACTTTTAGTGCTGCGACGTGACCGTCCGCTAAATCCATTACATGAATATAGTCACGAACGCCTGTGCCATCGACTGTTGGGTAATCGTTTCCAAAAACAGCCAGTTTTTCACGGCGACCGACGGCTACTTGAGCAATAAACGGCATTAAATTATTTGGGATACCTTGTGGGTCTTCACCCATAGTGCCCGATGGATGTGCGCCAACTGGATTGAAGTAACGCAGTAAAGTGACGCTCCAGTCGTTCTCCGCGTTGAACAGATCGCTCAAGCACTCTTCCACCATATATTTGCTGAGACCATAAGGGTTAGTTGTCGCGCCAGTTGGTGAAGTTTCAGTAATCGGCACTACGTCCGGGTCACCGTAAACGGTAGCCGAAGAACTAAATACGATGCTTTTCACGCCCGCTTTCTTCATGCTTCGAGCTAACACCAGTGAACCATTGACGTTGTTATCGTAATATTCCAAAGGCTTAGCCACCGACTCCCCTACCGCTTTCAGGCCAGCAAAGTGAATCACGGCTTGGATATCGTTTTCTGAAAACACGCTATCTAGAAAAGATTGATCACGAATGTCGCCAAGATAAAACGTTGGGCGCTTGCCAGTTAACGACTCGATTCGTTCCAGCACTAGCTCTTTGCTGTTGCAAAGGTTATCAACAATGATCGGCTCCATACCTGCCTGTATCATTTGAATGCATGTATGACTTCCGATGTAACCCATGCCGCCCGTAACCAGTACTTTCACAATCAACCTCTCTTTGTCGTCATTCGTGGGCTAACTCGAACTGACATTCAGCTCAGTAGCACCGTATGTCAGAAATAGTAGCAGCCATTTTGACTATAATTCTGTGATCAAAACCACGAAGTGTAAACGTTTACACTAACTTTCATCATTGGTACTGTTCATGACATAGAGGAAATGTATAGCTGCCAACCTCTAATTCATTGAATTTTAATAAGATAATTATAGATAGTTAGATTTGAGACATCACAGATGAGTTGAGCATTTATTTTACTAAAAGTTAATGCAATGACGTCCAGTTTGATTACAATAGGTCTGTAGAATAAAGAGGTGCATTGCTTTTTTACTAAATACCAATTTCAAAGCAGCGCAATGTTCCAATAACAGGAAGTGAGTATGGCAACGTTAAAAGATATCGCGACTGAAGCGAATGTATCATTGGCTACAGTTTCAAGGGTTCTCAATGAAGATCCAACATTAAGCGTCAAGGAAGAGACCAAGAGGCGTATCTTTGAAATTGCAGAGAAGTTGGAATACAAAACCAGCAGCTCACGAAAAACCGTTAGCAGTAAAAAACAAAACCATCACTTCCTAGCACTGTATAACTACAAGCAAGAAGCTGAGGTTAACGACCCTTACTACCTATCGATTCGCCACGGGATTGAAACCCAATGCGAAAAGATGGAAGTTAAGCTAACCAACTGTTATGAAAGTAAAATACAGATCAACTCAGCGCCGATAACAGGTGTTTTGTTGGTGGGAAGAATGACACCAGAGGTTATCGAGCAAGCTAAAAAGCTGAGCGATAATATCTGTTATGTCGATTTTACCGATCACTCAGAACCTTATGACTCTGTCGATATCGACCTGGCTTTGATCAGCAAAGAGATCACCAATTTCTTTATCAACCAAGGCTATGAGCGCATCGGCTTTATTGGTGGCCAAGACGACGTCAACACCCCTGATATTCGTGAAGTCGCTTTTGCTGAATATGGTGGCCTCAAAAATGTTGTCAGTGAGCAAGACATCTACCGTGGTGACTTCTCTAGCTCTTCAGGTTACAAGCTTGCAAAACAGATGCTCGCGACGGGCAACTACCCTAAAGCCATGTTTATTGCGTCAGATTCCATCGCAATTGGCGTTTTACGAGCAGTTCATGAGCACGGATTAAACATTCCTGAAGATATTGCGCTGATCAGTGTAAACGACATCCCAACAGCTAAATTTACCTTCCCATCTTTATCAACTGTTCGTATTCACTCTGAACTAATGGGAATTCAAGGCGTTAACCTGCTGATCGAGAAAGTACGCGACGGCCGAACCATCCCACTACGCGTCTATGTACCAAGCAAACTCAAGCTGCGCGATACAACAAAATAATTAAACATATCAAGTAGATAAGTAAAGGCTGCCTTTGTTGAAGGTGGCCTTTTTTGTGCCCGTCACATACATCAATCGACACATATCCCCCTCCTTGACCTGCTACATAAATCAACCAATAGCATTCTTTTAAGTGGATCACACAGCACCGTAAAAAGACCATAAAAAACGTGATGAAGTTAAAGTAAAACGTTTTCACCATTTTCATTTAGTAAAACTTTTACTAATAATTACCTCAATCCAAAAATACTCGTATTCACTACGACCCAATTACGCATAAGAACGTCGGTCAGCAAACTGCATTCAGACCGAGAGAGAGGCAACGTGAACAACTGGGAAAACTTCCTGAACTTACATGAGAACCGTATGGCACCGCGTGCATACTTCTTCTCGTACGCATCAGAAAAAAACGCAAAAACGTTTCAGCGTGAACTGAGCAGCCACTTCCAACTATTGAGTGGCCAATGGAATTTCAGCTATTTCACCAATCCGCTATTGGTCCCTGAAGAGTTCTATTCTCAGGAAATGAGCGACTGGGGAAACATCACGGTTCCAAACATGTGGCAAATGGAAGGCCACGGCGATCTTCAATACACAGATGAAGGTTTCCCATTCCCAATTGATGTGCCTTTCGTACCATCAGACAACCCAACCGGCGCATACCAACGCTCTTTCTTCCTTGGCGAAAGCTGGGACGAGAAACAAACCATCATCAAATTTGATGGCGTTGAAACTTACTTCGAAGTTTACGTAAACGGCGAGTACGTGGGCTTCAGCAAAGGCAGCCGCCTAACCGCTGAGTTCGATATCTCTAGCCAGGTAAAAGCAGGCAACAACCTACTTTCTATTCGAGTGATGCAGTGGGCCGACTCTACCTACATTGAAGACCAAGACATGTGGTGGACGGGCGGTATCTTCCGTGACGTTTACCTAGTAGGTAAAGAACAACTGCACGTTCAAGACGTTACCGTTCGCACTGACTTCGACGACGCTTACCAAAGCGCGACCCTTTCGTGCAACGTTGCTCTAGAAAACCTAGCAGCAGCGACTAACGCAACTCTTGAGTACGCATTGCTTGATGGCAGCCAAGTTATCTCCCAAGGCTCATTAGATAACTTAACTGTTCCTAACCAACAGACTGGCGGCAATGCGAACACTCAATTCTCTATCGATGTCGTGAACCCTGTTCAATGGAATGCTGAAAACCCATACCTTTACCAACTGTTGCTGACGCTAAAAGACACAGACGGCGAAGTGCTAGAAGTGATTCCACAGCGCGTTGGTTTCCGAGACATTAAAGTTCGCGATGGTCTGTTCTACATCAACAACAAATACGTGATGCTGCATGGTGTAAACCGTCACGACAACGACCACCTGAAAGGTCGTGCTGTGGGCATGGATCGCGTTGAGAAAGACTTGGTGTTGATGAAGCAACACAACATCAACTCAGTACGTACTGCGCACTACCCGAATGACCCACGTTTCTACGAACTGTGTGACATCTACGGCCTGTTCGTGATGGGTGAAACCGATGTCGAAACTCACGGCTTTGCTAACGTTGGCGACCTAAGCCGCATCACTAACGATGCAGCATGGGAAGCGGTGTTTGTTGAACGTATCGAACGTCATATCCACGCTCAAAAGAACCACCCTTCTATCATCATGTGGTCTTTAGGTAACGAATCAGGCTACGGCTGCAATATCCGCTCTATGTACGATGCGGCAAAAGCGATTGATGACACCCGCTTGGTTCACTATGAAGAAGACCGCGATGCTGAAGTGGTCGACATCATTTCAACCATGTACTCACGTGCTCAACTGATGAATGCCTTCGGTGAATTCCCACACGAAAAACCACGCATTATCTGTGAATACGCACACGCAATGGGTAATGGCCCAGGTGGCTTAACCGAATACCAAAACGTGTTCTACAAGCACGATGCGATTCAAGGTCACTATGTTTGGGAATGGTGTGACCACGGCATTCTAGCGCGTGATGAAGCAGGCACAGAGTTCTACAAATACGGCGGTGACTACGGTGACTACCCGAACAACTACAACTTCTGCATGGACGGTTTGATCTACCCAGACCAAACACCAGGCCCAGGCTTGAAAGAGTACAAGCAAGTGATTGCCCCTGTGAAGCTTCGCGATTTCGATGCACAAACGGGCACCTTCACAGTAGACAACAAGCTTTGGTTCTCAAACATCGATGACTACACCATCACTGCGGAAATCCGCGCTGAGGGTGAAACCATTGCCGTACAACACATCAAGGTTGAAGAACTGGCTGAGAACTCTAGCCGCGAACTGACACTTAACTTGCCACAGCTTGATAAGCGCGAAGTGTTTGTCAACTTTACGGTGCGCAAAGATTCTCGTACTTCATACAGCGAGGCGAACCACGACATCGCGGTTTACCAGTTCCAAGTGAAAGAGAACACAGCACAACTTGAAGCCTTCACTAACAACAATGCGACGGCACTGAATGTTGAAGAGTCTCGCTTAGCTTACCTAATCAAAGGCCACAACTTTGCTCTGAATTTCTCAAAAGTGAACGGCAAGCTGACGTCATGGTTAGTGAATGGCGAGGAGCTGATTAAGTCTGAGCCTAAGCTGAACTTCTTCAAGCCAATGATCGATAACCATAAGCAAGAGCACGATGGTTACTGGGAACCTGCACACCTGCAGATCATGCAGGAACATTTCCGTAGCATTGACCTTGAATGCGTGAACGTTGAACAGGTAAACGGCAAGGTAGAGATCACGACCACCAGCATCATTGCTCCACCGGTATTCGATTTCGGCATGCGCTGTGAATATCGCTACCAGATCAGTGCTGAAGGTCAGCTAAACGTTGAACTGAGCGGCGAGCGTTACGGTGATTACCCTCACGTGATTCCAGTGATTGGTTTCGATATGGGTATCAACGGCGACTTCGACCAAGTTCAATACTACGGCCGCGGTCCTGAAGAGAACTACCAAGACAGCAAGCAAGCCAACATGATTGATGTTTACCAATCAACCGTGGCTGACATGTTCGAGAACTACCCGTTCCCACAAAACAACGGCAACCGCCAACACGTTCGTTGGGCTGCGCTTTCAAGCCGTGCGGGTAATGGTATTGCAGTAAAACCACAGCAAGAAATCAACTTCAGCGCATGGTTCTACACCAACCAAAACCTACATCAAGCACAGCACACGATTGAACTAGAGAAGAGTGGCTACATCACCCTAAACCTAGACCACCAAGTGATGGGCCTAGGCTCAAACTCTTGGGGCAGCGAAGTGTTGGATTCTTACCGCGTGTACATGGATGAGTTCCGCTACGGCTTAACTCTGATTCCATTCCAAGCAGGCGATTGCGACGCACAACACCTAATCAATCACAACTTTGGTGATGAGTTCTTCACGGCGAATACGCCAACAACTCAACCACAACAGAACGAGGCATAAGCGATGATCGTTTTAGACAACCTAGAGCAATTTAAAGTCGTTTACCGCGACGGTCGTAAATGGCAACGCTGTGTAGAAGCGATTGAAAACATCGGCAACATCAAAGATGGCGTGATGTATTCGATTGGTGACTCACTGGCTTACATGATTGAAGACGGTGTGGCTCGTAACACAGAAAACTTCACCGGCAACCGTCGTTACTTTGATGTGCACTACTACTTGGAAGGTCGTGAAACGGTTGAGTTTGCTGATAAGTCTCAACTTGAACAGACCCAAGCTTACAGCGATGAAACCGACCGTGAACACCTACTGGGTAACGGTGAAACTCGTGAGTTATCTGAAAGCCAAGTGGCGATCTTTGATAACAGCAAAGCTTACCGCTTCCACGGTGATAACCGAGTTCGCAAGGTGGTGCTGAAAGTGACCATTGAAGACGGTTACTTCCTTAATAAGTAAGCAATAACCCTATTAACTCACAGCGCGTTTGAGCCTTGCCGTTCAAGGCTCAAATAGACTGAACAAAACCTCTGTGCTTCTTCCCTACAAAGAAGCATAGGGAAATAACGACTATAATTATGTGATTCCCTGGAGGACACTATGTCTGAATCTGTACGCGGTAAGTTAGGCAAATTTGCCCTACTCTCCATGACATTTGCAGCGGTATTTAACGTTCGCAACATCGTAAACAACAACATCGAATTGGGATTGAGTTCAGCCCCTATCTTTTTGCTCGCTACCCTTATTTACTTCATTCCATTCGTGTTCATCATTGCTGAATTCGTATCTGCAAATAAAAATTCTGAGTCAGGCATGTACGACTGGCTTAAAAAACCGCTAGGCTCAAAAGCAGCCTACCTAGGTTCGTTCCTATACTGGTTCGTAAACCTTTTCTGGTTTGTATCTCTGCTACCAAACGTAATCGCTTATGCGTCTTACGCGATGTTGGGCTATGAATACGCCTTCTCGCCAGTCGTCACATCGGCTATCTCGATTGCTCTGTTTGCAGCAGCGACACACATCTCAACCAAAGGCGCGAGCTGGCTAGGTAAGATTGCCGAGATCGTGGCCTACGGCGTATTCGCCCTGTTTGCAATCTACGTTATCGGCGCACTAATGGCACTGGGCGGCAACCATGAGCCAGTAGAACCAATCACGCTTGAAGCAATGACACCGACCATCAACTGGGCAACGCTAGGTATCATGTGTTGGATCTTCCAAGCAGCCGGTGGTGCAGAAACCGCAGCCGCTTACCTAAACGATGTTAAGGGCGGTCACAAGTCTTTCATCAAGGTTATCATTGGTGCAGGTATCGCAATCGGCGCAATGTACGCAGTGGGCTCTCTTCTAGTAAACGTATTCGTTGCTCGTGATGAACTGACCTACGCTGGCGGCATGGTTGAAATCTTCACAGGTATGGCGAACTACTTCGACATTTCACAATCTCTAACGGGTCGCTTCGTCGGTATTATCCTATTCGTTGCTATGTTCGGTTCGATGATGATGTGGACAGCAGCTCCAGTAAAAATTCACTTCTCTGAAATCCCTAAAGGTGTTTACGGCGAGAAGACAACAGAGCTTAACGAACACGGCGTGCCAGTACGTGCAGCTTGGTGGCAGTTCGCGTTTGTATTCGTGATGCTTGTGGTGAACGGCTTCGGCTCTGAATCTGTACAAGACATGATGAATACAGCAATCAATCTAACAGCAGGTACCGCAATGCTACCGCCAATCTTCATCATGGTGGCCTACTTTGTATTCCGCTTGAAACACGACGACACACCGCGTGATTTCCGCATGGGTACTCGAGTTCAAGGTATGGCAGTAGTATCGGTACTGATTGGTATCTTCATTGTGAGCATGACAGCATCGGCATTCCCGACAGGTGTTGACCTTGTTCAAGCCTTCTTCATCAACGTCTTCATGACAGCGGTATTCTCTGGTATCGCATGGTGGTGGATCTCTCGCTTTGAAAAGAAGCAAGCAGGTAAAGAAGCAAAGCTAGAAACGGCTAAGCAGTCGTAATCCAGAATCTATACATCTAGTTAAAAGCGCCTTAATTGGCGCTTTTTTTGTTTTAAATCAGATGATTAAAATAAAAACCCCAAAAATAAAAACGGCGTTCCGTCAAGGTTTCAGTTCACGAAAAACACCAATTAATAGGTAATAAAACTCAAATAAAAACCAAGGTAAAACATTAACTAAATTTATTTACTCAAGGTCACATATTTGATCAATTTCGATTAACTTCCCGCCGCTTAATCTTTAATCTTCTTGCTGAAGAGACAAACTGATTCATATAAAGAAAGCGACAAAAAAGCCCCTACACGCCTTATAAATCGTCGCTCATGAAACAAGCAATCTCTTCAATGAACTTCTTAATCTTTAACTCTTTGTTTTGGTAATAAGTTTACTGAAATACCAAAGAAAAAAAATCCCAAAGAAGTCCGATCGTAAATCTATAAAAACAACAATGAGCCAACCCTGACAAAACAAAGCGGGTGTTTGCCAAACCAACATAACAATAAAAGTGCGGCCTAGAGCTTCCCTCTCTAGGACCAAGTTATAACGATCATCAACGTGATTCACCGGAGAACATCATGTCCGAAAATAAACGCAGTACGATAGGCAAATTTGCCCTACTGTCTATGACCTTCGCGGCGGTATACAGCTTCAATAACATCATTAATAACAACATCGAGATCGGCCTTTCCTCGGCTCCGATGTTCTTTCTAGCAACCATCTTTTACTTTGTGCCATTTTGTTTGATCGTTGCAGAGTTTGTGTCACTGAATAAAGACTCTGAAGCGGGTGTTTACTCTTGGGTTAAAAGCTCTCTAGGCGGCCGCTGGGCGTTTATTTCAGCTTACACCTACTGGTTTGTTAACCTGTTCTTCTTCACCTCTCTGCTCCCTAGAATCATCGCTTACGCGTCGTATGCGTTCTTAGGTTTTGAGTACATATTCACGCCAATGACCACCGCGATTCTGAGTACCATTTTGTTTGCGGTCGCGACTCATATCTCGAACAACGGCGCGAAATTACTGGGCCCTATCACTTCACTAACATCCTCACTGATGCTGCTGTTAACGATGTCTTACATCTTGTTATCTGGCGGTGCTTTGGTAGGCGGTATCGAGCCAGCTGACCCAATCACCATTGAAGCCATGACACCAAGCTTCAACTGGGCATTCCTTGGCGTAATCACTTGGATCTTCATGGCGGCAGGCGGTGCAGAATCGGTCGCGGTTTACGTTAATGACATCAAAGGCGGTCACAAGTCTTTCGTTAAAGTCATCATCATCGCGGGTATCTTCATCGGCGCGCTTTACTCGGTAGGGTCTGTGTTAGCGAACGTGTTTGTTTCGCGTGAAGAGCTTAAATTCACAGGCGGCTCAGTTCAGGTATTTGAAGGGCTAGCAAGACACTTTGGCCTGTCTGAAATCTTGATGAACCGTTTCGTTGGTGTGGTTTCATTCACGGCGATGCTGGGCTCGCTACTAATGTGGACAGCAACACCGGTTAAGATTTTCTTCTCTGAAATCCCTAAAGGTATCTTCGGTGAGAAAACCGTCGCGCTTAACAAGCAAGGCGTTCCAGAGCGTGCGGCATGGGTTCAGTTCTTCATCGTGATTCCACTGATGTTCATCCCAACGTTGGCGTCTGACACAGTGCAAGACTTGATGAGCACCATCATCAACATGACTGCAGCAGCATCGATGTTGCCACCGCTATTCATCATGATCGCGTACCTTAATTTACGTTTGAAGTTGGATCACTTACCTCGTGATTTCAGAATGGGCTCACGTATGACAGGCATTACCGTGGTCTCGATTCTGATCGGCATTTTCACTGTTGGCTTCTTTGCGTCAACCTTCCCAACAGGTGCTGACATCATGACCATCATCTTCTACAACGTGGGCGGGATTGTTATCTTCCTTGGCTACGCGTGGTGGAAGTACGGAAAATATGAAAAAAGCTTATCTCCAGAAGAGAAAAAACTAGAAGCAAAACCTGAACCGGCGAACGCTTAGTTTACCCTGCACTCTGATTTAAACTTCGGGCACTCTGACTTAAACTTCAGGCACTCACATTTGGTGAGTGCCTTTTTATTTGTCGGTACATTTCCACTAACCATCTCGATTAAATCAAAGCCATTCAAGAATCAAAACATTCGAACCAACAATCTAACCACCCATCAAACAATTCACCTCCCGAATACTTACAACCCTAGCCATACCTCTGCAAATTCAACTGAAAGTCAAAATAAAAAAAGTAAATATTTACTAAAAATAGATCACACTTTTAAACTTAATTAATTTTAAACATCAAAATTATCATTAATATTGGTTTTGCGATCGTAAGTAACCTGACCAATACGCCTTGAAGAGCACCCCATATTAGAAGTCAGAACTGCTTGCGAACCTTCATTTATAACCCCGACACAGAAGTGATTAAAATGAAAAATAGTTTTACTAAAAACACTCTTATTACAAGCTGTATTCTTGCTGCCTTAAGTACCACTGCCCACGCGGAAGAGTCCGCAGCAAACCACAGTGATACTCTGCCCCCTCAGACAGAAACTGAAACCCTATTTAACTTTTATGGTGAGCTTGGCCTTGGTGGTCACGTGGCACTCGAAGGTGATGATAAAGGCCGCTACGCAGACGGTACTTACATTGAAGCTGGCTTGGCTATCGAGCACGGTAATTGGTTTGGTCTTGCTTATATGGAAGGCTGGACAGTACAAGCCGACGACGAAGGCAATGCTTGGGCAACGGGCCACGGCTGGGGCGGCTTTGAAGGTGGTTTCAACCGCTTTTACGCTGGCTACCGCACAGATAACAAAACAGAATTCATGATTGGTCGTATGGACTCTTCATTAGATGACGTTCAATGGTGGGGTGACCCTACGGTTGAATACGGCTACGCGATCTCAAACACGCGAGACGTGCACCTTGGTGTGAAGATTCAAAACCTAGAAGGCAAGCTTCGCTACAGCGTTTCTTTCGCGCCAGAGTCTGACTTCTCGGAAGACGATGCTCTTGTTCACTTCGGTAAATACGACAGCTTCGCAGACCAATGGAAAGATAAGAACGCCATGGTCAATGGTTACCTTCAATACGATCTGACCGACGACTTAACCCTAATGGGTGGTGGTGAAGTTCGTAACAACGATGGTGGTGAACTATTGCTATTGGGTGCTGAGTACAAAAACTTCGCCACTCGTGTTTGGCACGATACAGATAAAGGCAACCAAGAGTCTTTCGGTAGCGAGTCTGGTATTCAAACCAGTGCATGGTACGAAGCGGCACAAGGCGTTTACCTATCTGCAGCCTACAACTACGCAAACTTTGACGGTGACAATGGCGACAAAGAAATCACCTCTTACATCAATGCTGGCGTTTGGTATGAATACGGCAACGGCGCGTTTGCGACTGCTTTCGATAGCCGCTTTGGCGTAGGCAGCGACACTGAAATCGGCGACGCTCAGGTGTTCGCAATGCAATACTTCTACTGGTAATAACAGGAATTGATCATGAAACTGAATAAATCATTCGCAGCTCTCGCTATCGGTGCAGCCCTTGTCGTTACTGGTTGTGCTTCAAACTCAATCTCTGGCTCAGGCTCAGGCTCAGGCTCAGGCTCTGACACAGAGCAACTGCAAGCCAACGAATTTAAGAACGTTATCGACCGTACTGGCTCACCTGAATACATGCGTGACTACGACTTCGATGACCACCAACGCTTTAACCCATTCTTCGACCTAGGTGCATGGCACGGTCATCTGCTGCCAGACAGTTCAGAAGGCATGGGCGGATTCCCAGGTACAGCACTGCTTACCGAAGAATATATCAACTTCATAGCTGATAACTTCGACCGCCTAAGCGTGTTCAAAGACGGCAAAAAAGTGGCTTTCACTATGGAAGCTTATAGCCTACCGGGCGCATTGGTTCAGACGCTAAAATCTGACGATGTGACCGTAGAAATGACGATGCGTTTTGCTTCAAACCGTACCTCTCTGCTAGAAACAAAAATCACTACCGACTCACCGGTTGAATTAGTGTGGGATGGTGAACTGCTAGAAAAGACGCACGCCAAAGAAGGCGTGGCACAAACCGACAAAACAATCGCTGAAACTTACCCTGAGTATGACCGTCAAATCGTCGCAACCGACGATGGCCTAAAGGTGACCTTCGGTAAGGTTCGTTCGACATGGGATCTACTGACTTCTGGTGAGTCTGAATACCAAGTTCACAAGTCGATTCCAACGAAAACCACGGTTGATGGTTTAGCGTTTACTTCAACGGCAAACATTGAAGCATCGACGACTATCTACACCACATACTCGCATGTTCTAACGGCAGAAGAAGCGCAAGCGGAACAGCCTGAAATCAAAAAGATCATGGCAAACCCTACCGACTTCTTAGCCGCATCAGCAGAACGTTGGGAAGGCTATCTTGAGATGGGTTTAACCAACCCGAACGCGACACCAGAGCAAGAGCGTGTTGCGGTTAAAGCGATGGAAACCCTAAACGGTAACTGGCGTGGCGCTGCAGGTGCGATGGAGTTTGACTCTGTGACACCATCCGTGACGGCGCGTTGGTTCTCGGGCAACCAAACTTGGCCTTGGGACACATGGAAGCAAGCCTACGCAATGGCTCACTTCAACCCAGATGTAGCGAAAGATAACATCCGCGCGATGTTCGCTTACCAAATTCAGGCTGACGATGCCGTTCGTCCTTGGGATGAAGGCTACGTGCCCGATCTACTCGCTTACAACCTAAGTCCAGAACGTGGCGGCGATGGCGGTAACTGGAATGAGCGTAATACCAAACCAAGCCTAGCAGCATGGGCAGTAATGGAAGTCTATAAGACCACCAGCGATGAAGCTTGGCTCGAAGAGATGTATCCAAAGCTAGTGGCATACCACGATTGGTGGCTGCGCAACCGTGACAACAACGGCAACGGCGTACCTGAATACGGCGCAGCACGCGATAAAGCACACAACACGCCTGAAGGTGAAATGTACTTCACCGTGGTTCGTGGCGATAAGCACGAGACAGTTATAGGCCAAGCTGCACTGGATAAAGTGATTGCTGAAGGTAACTACGATTACATCGAAAGCCCAGCACAAACTGCCGCGTCTTGGGAGTCGGGTCGTGATGATGCAGCCGCATTTGGTTTCATCGATAAAGACCAGCTAGACGCGTATGTAGCGAATGGCGGCAAGCGCAGCGATTGGGATGTTGAGTTCGCTCAAAACCGCGCTGAAGATGGCACGCTACTGGGCTACTCACTACTGCAAGAATCTGTCGACCAAGCAAGCTATATGTACAGCGATAACAAGTACTTAGCAGAAATGACTGACATTCTTGGTAAAGACGCAGAAGCGAAAGAGTTCCGTGAAAAGGCTGAACACCTATCGAACTACATCAACACCTGTATGTTCGACGAAGGCACTAACTTCTTCTACGACATTCGTATCGAAGACAAACCACTAGCCAACGGCTGTGCAGGCAAACCGATTGTAGAGCGTGGTAAAGGCCCTGAGGGTTGGTCACCACTGTTCAACGGTGCAGCAACACAAGCTCACGCTGATGCCGTGGTCTCTGTGATGAAAGATACCTCAGAGTTCAACACCTACGTTCCACTGGGCACAGCAGCGCTTTCTAGCCCAGCATTTGGCCCAGATATTTACTGGCGTGGACGTGTATGGGTAGACCAGTTCTACTTCGGCCTAAAAGGTATGGACAGCTACGGCTACCGTGACGATGCGATTGAAATGGCAGGCGCATTCTTCGACCACGCCGATGGCTTGGTGCAAGACGGTCCTATCCGTGAGAACTACAACCCATTGAACGGTGAACAACAAGGCGCACCAAACTTCTCTTGGAGTGCGGCTCACCTGTACATGCTGTACAACGATTTCTTTACTGACGCAGAGTAAATCAAACCTATACCTGTCTTCTGGAATTCAATGAAAAGATAACCTCATAAATTTCCAGCTTTGGCACTCAGTATCTCGCTGAGTGCCTTTTTTATACTTGAAGCCAAATAAGCGAAAAAAAACAATCATTTAGATCATTTGGCCTACTATGATCCTTTTACTCAATTCGCTGCACGTTAGCCTTTATCACCACAATGGAAGCGCACCTGATAATGGTAATGCTCTTTCAATAATTTGAATTCATCATGGACACTTGGCGTCCACGAGTCATCACCGCCAACCCCCATATGGAAGCCATCGACATAAACAAACAGCTGTTCTTGTTCGGTTAAGTCACAAGTATGTTTTGCCTTCTGTAGCTGCTGTAACCCAAAACGACTGACTGAGAAATGGAAGTCTCCTTGCAATTCGAATGCACCCACTTTTGCCTCACGAACATCACAACGTAAGCCGCAATCAGAAGGGAAAATATACGGGGTATGCATTTGTTCAATACTTTGCTGATATAGCCCCATATGTGCGGACATCTTTCGATCTGGGTAGTTTTCGTGTGGCCCACGACCAAACCATTCCACCCCATCAGGCACATGCTTCAAAGCAAACTCAAATCCGACTCGTGGCAGAGACGGCAAACCTTTCGCCGCTTGAACATCCACATCTAATTTGACCTCACCATCGGCAAATAATTGGTATTGCCAAGTCGACAACAAACGAACCTGATCTTCCACCGTGTGGGCAATTCTTGCAGTCACCGACACCCTATTTTTCTGAGTGATGGATGAAAATTCGATGCACTCTGGAGTGAGCCTATCTAACCTCATCGCCTGCCAGCGTGCGATCCATGAATTGGGGTCTACACGGTTTGCTTCACTGACACCGATATCGTTGTCTAATGGTGCACGATAAAAGTTATCTCGAAGGCCACTAGCAAGTTGTTCCACCCCTTTGATTTTCCAGCTTTCTAATGTCCCAGACAATCTGTCGAACTCTACTTGATAAGCATCACCAATCACCGTCAGCAGCATATCGGTTTCAGTCACTTTCGGTGGGTATTGTGAAAGGTTAGCATCCAACATCAATTGCGGTTGAGTCGGTAAGCTAAGCTGTTCAATCGCCGTCACATGACCTTTATCCGCCCATGCAGTATTGGTGTTTAATACCACTTCGAGATTAAGGTAATTAAGTACGTTGGCCGTCTTCGGAATAGTTACACCATCAAGCTCAATCTGCACACTGGATTGAGCTTCAACAAACAGTTCAATACTGCCATGACATTGAACAATTCCATCTTGAGTTATATTCCAATTAAGCGTTTCGACAGACTCTGAATCAAATAAATACTCACTAGCAATCTCAATCACCAGTGGTGATGCAGAAACCAGCTTGAATTGATAAAACTGCTGTGCTTTTTTCACTTCATGTAGCGTTGGGTGCACCGTCCTGTCTGGGAATACCAAACCATTAATGCAGAACTGGCGATCATTAATCTCGTCGCCGAAATCACCACCATAGCCCCAATATTGTTTGCCGCTCGAATCGGTTTTGGTGATCCCTTGATCGACCCAATCCCAGATAAATCCGCCCTGTAATCTTGGGTTGTCTCTAAACGCCTGCCAGTATTTATCAAAGCTACCGAGACTGTTCCCCATTGCATGGGCGTACTCACAGAGAATAAGAGGACGATGCTCGTTTGGTAGAGCGATAGCTTTACGAATACCCACGCGAGGTGTCACCTCAGGTTGACTCTCAACCACAGGTAAATCCCAATCAACCCGCGCATACATAGGACATAAAATGTCTGTCGCTGCTGTATCTGCCCCGCCACCTTCATACTGAACGGGACGTGTTGGATCAGTTTGTTTCACCCATTGATACATCGCATGGTGATTGCGACCAATACCCGATTCATTACCCAGCGACCAAATGATCACGCTGGCGTGGTTTTTATCGCGCTCCACCAGCCTTGTCATTCGCCTCATGTACGCATTCAACCATGACGCATCATCGGATAAACGGCACATCGGAAATTGACCATGAGTTTCCACATTCGCTTCATCAACCAGATACAGACCATACTCATCACATAGTTCATACCACAATGGATGATTCGGATAATGAGCGGTTCTAACGGCATTGAAGTTATTTTGTTTGAGCAGTTTGATGTCTTGAATCATCCCCTCTCGAGTCATGGTGTGCCCCAATTCAGGGTGATGTTCATGACGATTGACGCCACGAATCAGCAACGGTTTTCCGTTAACTTTTAGCAAACTATCGGTAATTTCAACACTTCGAAAGCCGACATCGTAAGCCTCACAATCGATTAGCTCGTCATGTTCATCGAGCAATGACACCACACAGCGATATAAGTAGGGTGACTCGGCACTCCACTTGTTCGGGTTCACCACTGAAATGCGGTGTTCTGCGACTTCAGACCACGGCCCTTTTTCATCGACATAACGCTCACCAAAACCCACGATTTGAGGTTCGAAAACCAACTGTCCTTGAGCATCATAAAGTTCAGCTTTCAGCTTATAGCAGCTTTCTACATCATTGCTGTGCTTGGTTATTTGCGTAGAAATATTTAAAACCGCATCGCGATAGCAAGCATCTAGCTGAGTATCAATACCAACATCCTCGATTGCGACCTTGGGCTTTCTCAATAAAGTCACATCACGGAATATGCCGCTGAGCCACCACATGTCTTGGTCTTCAAGATAAGAACCATCAGACCAACGCAGCACCATCACTACCAGCGTGTTCTCGCCCGCTTGCAAGTATTCAGACACGTCAAATTCAGCCGGTAATCGACTGTCTTGCGAATAGCCAACCCACTTGCCGTTGCACCACAAATGAAATGCAGAATTCACGCCGTCGAAGGTCAGCCTATGGGTATCTAATAACTCCGGTTCCGTGCAGTTAAAACGCGTTCGGTAGAGCCCTGTCGGATTATCGCTAGGGACGAAGGGAGGGTTATCAGCGAAAGGATATTTCACATTGGTATAGATCGGTTTATCAAAGCCTTGCATCTGCCAGTTGCTTGGCACTGAAATCGACTTCCATGAAGAATCATCAAAATGTTCCGATACTACCTCTTCGCAAACCAACTCTGGTGAATCGAACAGCTGAAACTTCCAAGTCCCATTGAGAGACATAGTGCTCGACGAGTTCTTCGTCATAGCCTCAACCAACGAGGTGTAACTATTTAAAGGAGCATGAGCCTCAACAACATTATGATGGGTGATATGTTGATTTTCCCACTCACGGGCAGAGATGATTTGAGAGAAAGTTCTCATGACGTGTTCCTTACCAAAAGCCGTTTAACGTGAACCATTGCAAGTGATGCTCAGCGCCTCATTGCGTTCAAACATTACGAACGCCAACTAAACAGCTCTTGCAATAATCCCTTAAGAGAAGAAAAAAAGCCGCAGCCAGAACAGCTGCGGCTATTGAAATGTTACTTAAAGGTACGCTTGCTCACTTTATCGAGTTTTTTCAATATTTTATCGATTCGTTCAGGGTGAACCATAAACTCTTGGAAGCCTTTCATGCCTTCTTTTGCCATCGCAGGGTCGGTGTCTCGGTCATAGAATTGAGCCGTACCATCACTGGATGCCAACATCGCGACGCCTTTGTCTAAGAACGGGTCAGACTTCGCCTTAGCTTTGTTGTTGGTTGGGATCTGTAATAGCATCTCATTGATCAGCTGCTGGTTTTCAGCGCGAGCAACAAACTCTAGGAACTTACGAGCATCTTCTTTGTTTTTCGCTTTTGAAGGTATGTGCAGCGTATCCATTGGCGCATCTTCAGACATAGGAATACTTGGGTCGATCACCGGGAACTGGAAGAAATCCATCTTGCCATCTAACTCAGCAGGGAAGTTAGGCGTGATGAAGTTCCCCATCAGGTACATAGCCGCTTTACCGTTGTACAAGAAAGGTTGAGCTTCTTGCCATGAATAAGACGCGTGGTTTTCTAGGAAGTAACCAGGTTCAACTAACTCCGCCCAATTAGCGAAGGTTTTCTTCACTCGCTCATCAGAGTAAGGCACTTTGCCTTCCATTAACTGAATATGAAAATCCAAGCCGTTAGTACGCATGTTGATATAATCAAACCAACCAGCAGCAGTCCAAAGGTACTTGGTACCAATCGCAAACGGCGCTACACCATTTTCTTTAAGTGTTGCAGACGCAGATTTCAAATCTTCCCACGTTTTCGGCTCCGCAATTCCATATTGCTCAAAGATGTCTTTGCGGTAGTAGATACCCCATTGATAATACGTGTACGGCACACCAAACTGCTTGCCTTGTACTGTCATCGCAGGCGCGGCAGCCGCAAAGTCTTGCTTCATGTTGTTGTCAGCCCAAATATCACTGACATCCTCAAACAGGCCACGGTCAACAAAGGCTTTCATTCGGTTGCCCGCATACCAAAAAACCACATCCGGCGGGGAAGTGACCAACCAATTACGAATCGTTGTTTTATACGACTCGTGATCGTACAAGTTGTACTTCACCGTAATATCTGGGTTTTCTTTTTCAAAGCGGTTAATGATCTCACCCCACGCCTCTTTTGGCGCAGGATCAGAAGCATCTGAGTTGATAACGAGTGTCCCTGCAAACGATGTTGCAGACATGGAGGCAGCGAGCACTGCACTGGCAGCGATATGTTTCACGTATTTCATATTGAGGTCCTTGTTATGGAGCTAAGCTCTCTAAGTCCAATTCTTATTGTTTTATCTCGTAGGGTTGTTCGTGTTTTAGTTTCTCTTTAATGATTCATCCATTTGGGATATCGATAGCAATAACGATTTAAAGCCGTCGCTATTGCTAGATTCGTGTATCGATTCTTATCTCGTGATTTACCCTTTAGTCGCACCCAATGTCAGGCCTGCGATAAAGTGCTTTTGCATGGTAAAGAACAGCACTACCGGTGGGATAGCCGCGACCACTGCACCCGCCGACATAAACTGCCAAGACGCCAGCCATTGGCCTTGAAGTGAGCTCAAACCCGCAGTTACAGGACGAACGTCATCACTCTGAACCAGAACTAGAGCCCAGAAGAAATCGTTCCAAATAAAGGTAAACACCAATACGGCTAACGCCGCTAAAGCAGGGCGAACCAGAGGGAGTACGACATGCCAGAATATTTTCCATTCACTCACCCCTTCAACACGCGCTGCTTCGATCAGGGCATCAGGGATCCCGACAATAAAGTTACGCATGAACAAGGTACAAAAACCGGCTTGGAAAGCGATATGGAAAAAAATCAATGCCCAGTGAGTGTCGTATAAACCGAGTCCAATCGTTAAATCACGGACTGGAATCATCAAAATTTGGAACGGAACAAAGTTACCCGCGATAAACATCGCAAAAATCCACACATTGGCTTTGAAGTTGTATTTAGCCAAGGCATAACCAGCCAGCGTAGATAACGCCACGGCACCAGCAACCGCTGGCAATGTGATGATCAAACTATTGATGAGGTACTGCCCCATCGACGTCGAGGTAAATACTTGAGTGTAGTTTTCAATGAACTGAATCTCACTCGGCCAGCCCCAGTAGTTACCTTTGTTGATGTCTTCCATCGAACGAATCGAGGTCATCATTACGGCGATAAGTGGTAATAACCACATCACGATCGAGATAGGTAACGCGACTCGATAGCTGATATTAGTAAAGCGACCGGCTTTTTGAATTGGTTGCGGAAACATTATTTTTCACTCCTTAACATGCGCCACAAGAAGTAAGCGATATAGATATCCATAATCAGAAATAGCACCACAGAGACCGCTGCACCATAACCCATTCGATAGTTAAAAATAGACTCTTCATACATCTGGTACGCAAGTACTGTCGAGCTGCCCCAAGGGCCGCCTGCCGTCATGGTCGCCACTAAATCAAATGAACGCAGAGCACCAATCACGGTGACAACCACGGCGATAAAAGTCGCCGGTCTTAACTGTGGAAGCACCACATACCACAACATGCGCCACTTCTTTGCACCATCAAGTCGAGCCGCTTCTAACTGCTCAGGATCGAGGTTATTCAGCCCCGTTAAATATAAGATCATGCAATAAGAGATCTGAGGCCATAAGCCGGCAGCGATGATTCCATAGGTCACATAGTCTTCATCAGCAAGTATCGAAATTGGCTCGAAGCCAAGCGACCCGAGTGCAATATTGAAAAGGCCAAAAGAGGGGTCATAGAACCAAGCAAATACGAGGCCTACCACCACTTGAGAAATAACGAATGGGAAGAAAAACAGAGATTTTACGACACGAATGCCTTTCACTTGTTGGTTGAGGAAAAGGGCAATCGCCAAGCCACAGGGTGGCGCAAGCATAAAGAAGATCAACCAAAGAAAGTTATTCGTTAACGAAGTATAAAAAGCATCTGAGTCAAAAAGCTCACGATAGTTCTCAAGCCCCACCCACTCCTTTTCACCTAATCCATCCCACTCAAAGAAGCTCAGCCAAATACTGTCCAAGATGGGATAGATAACATAGAGAGAGAAGATAGCGATGGCTGGTGCCAAGAACAGCCAAGGCGAGACCTTGGAACTGATGCGCCTTTTCTTCTTCGCTGATGGGGTGCGATTTTCTGGGTATATCGTTTTCACAGATTGCTCCATTTCCCAAAATTCCTTGTATTAAAAGCTTGGTTTACTACTTGGTTAACTTCCATCTGAATTTATAAATCCTAATCAGTAGCTCAGCATTTATAATGATTACGTTCAAATATTAGGCTTATTGATAACATTACGCACAGTTATGTTTTATTTATGTAAACGTTTTCACAAAAATCAGTATAGATCGCGGGATTTATATGACGATGATCAATAAATCATGCGAGGCACCTAACAAATTTCTGATGAAAGCGTATGTTTTAAAGGCAAAGAGATGTAGTCCAACGAAGCAAGGAGAGAGCATGGCTGATATCAGCTTAAAAAAGGTCATCAAACGATATGGTGATATACAGACCATCCATGGTGTTGATCTAGAAATAAATAATGGCGAATTCGTCGTATTCGTTGGACCATCAGGTTGCGGAAAATCAACCCTCTTACGCTTAGTTGCTGGCTTAGAAGAAATCACTGAAGGCGAGATTCATATTGGAGACGATCTTGTTAACGATGTCGATCCTGCTGAGCGTGGTGTCGCTATGGTATTTCAATCCTACGCACTCTACCCACACATGACCGTGGAAGAAAACATGGGCTTTGGCCTCAAAATGAATGGCGTAGCGAAGGAAGTCGTTGAAAAGCAAGTCACCAGTGCGGCAAAAACACTCCAATTAGAGCCTTTATTGAAGCGTAAACCGAAAGAACTGTCAGGTGGGCAGCGTCAACGTGTCGCTATCGGTCGAGCAATAGTTCGTAACCCTCGCGTATTCTTATTCGATGAACCGCTCTCGAACCTCGATGCTGAACTTCGTGTCGATATGCGCTTACAAATCGCCAAATTGCACCAAGATCTGCAAAATACCATGATTTACGTCACGCACGATCAAGTCGAAGCCATGACGCTTGCAGACAAGATCGTGGTATTGAGAGATGGTCGTGTTGAACAAGTCGGTTCTCCACTCGATCTATACCACTCTCCACAAAATGAATTTGTGGCTGGCTTTATTGGCTCACCGAAAATGAATTTCTTACCGTGTGTTGTTAACAGCACCTCAGAAACGCACGCCCAACTCGCCGTTAACGGTGTCAGCCAAATCACCCTTCCCTTACCAAGCGATGGATTAAAAGAGGGACAAAGTATCACGCTGGGCATTCGACCTGAACATTTAGAGATTAACAGTGGCTCTGATATCACCATTGAATTTCAAAGTGAAGTGGTCGAGCGACTAGGGAACAGCACTTATATGTTTGGCCAGTCTTGTGGCGTGGATAGCTTTAAGGTGCACCTACCAGGAGACCAAGAGGTCACTCGATACCAATCACTTGAGCTGAGTTTCTCCTCAAAAGATTGCCACCTATTCGATGATCGAGGGCAACGAATTAACTAGACTTTAAAACGGTAGAGCTAGCTCGATGTCGCTAGCTTTGCCACTTTTCAAACTCACTTTCCGGTCGTTTCAAGCAATCACTTGCTTCCATTCTGATCCTCTTAATAGCTTATGAAATCTTACTCAAAAATTTCATCACTCTCACTGAAATATTGGGTTCTGAAGACTTATTCGAATTTTATTTATCCTTATTAGCCTTCCGGACATTAATTTGATAGTCGTTTACTAAATAATAGCTAAACTATAGTGTCGCCTACCCCTTTTTTGAGAAAACCTAAATGCCTAATGCTGATTCCACCCTAAACAAACGTATGGGAATCGTTGCGCTCACCTGGCCAATTTTTATCGAAGTTCTTTTAAGAACCGCACTCAACACCAGTGATGTATTCATGTTATCGGGATACTCGGACAAAGCCGTGTCTGCCGTTGGTGTTATTTCTCAGATATCCTTTTTCCTGATCATTGTCTCGACCATGGTCAGCAGTGGTACGGGTATTCTAATCGCGCAATACAATGGTGCTTCCCGCACTCAAGAGAGCGCTCACGTGGGTGTAGCAAGTATCATTCTGGCCATTATTGCCGGTGTGCTACTGAGTGTGATTGCCGTTCTTGTTGCTGAATATTTTATCCCGCTTTATCAACTCGAACCTCAAGTCGAACAGTACGCGCAAGAATACCTGTTCATCAGTGGTGCTCTCACCTTCAATGTAACCATAGGTGTGGTTCTCACCACTATTTTGCGCAGTCATGGCTATTCAAAGTCACCGATGGTGATCAATATGATTGCAGGTGTCATCAACGTATTCGGTAACTACTGTGCCTTATATCAACCTTTTGGTTTGCCTGTATACGGCGTGCAAGGGGTTGCGACCGCGACCGTCATTAGCCAAGTAATCGGAATGTTGATCTTGATTGGTGTGGTCAGAAGCAAAGGGATTTATCTACCAGTGAAGCAGTTTAAATCTGTGCCGAAAGCCATCTATCAAAAAATCATGAAGATCGGCTCGATGAACGCTGGAGAAGTGCTCTCTTATAACATGGCTCAGATCAGCATTACCTTCTTTGTAGTGCAGATGGGTACGTCTTCACTGGCTGCGTTTACTTACGCACAAAACATCGCTCGCCTCTCTTTTGCGTTTGCACTGGCAATTGGTCAAGGCAGCCAAATCCAAACAGGCTATTACATTGGTAAGGGGTGGATCGACGAGATTACCAAGCGCGTGCAACGTTACTTTGTGGTTGGCTTTATCGCGTCAACCGCGATCACCTGCATGGTGTATGTGTTCCGTTTCGAAATTCTCGATCTGTTCACGCAAGATCCAGAGATCATTGCGCTAACGGCGGCACTGATTGCAGGTTCCATCATTCTTGAAGCTGGACGAGTATTTAACCTTATCTTTATCTCTTGTCTAAAGGCTGCTGGCGACATTAAATTCCCGATCAAAATGGGCATTCTCAGCATGTGGGGCATTGGGGTTGCCATGAGCTATTTGCTTGGCGTGCATTGGGGTTATGGCGTATTGGGTGCTTGGATGGCAATCGCGATGGACGAATGGTTCCGTGGAATCATCATGGCCTATCGCTGGCGAGCTAAGAAATGGACTCGATTCTCTTTTTAGACTTTTTAGCCTTCCATTTATCTTCACAAGATCGAAAAACGCCGCTCCTATTTCCAAAGAGCGGCGTTTTCGTTTTTAATTACCCGAACTCATCTACGCGGTCGCAAGTGCTTTCTTTCGCTTTGCTAGTCGTCCAAAAATACCGAGCAACATAACAATGCCACACACGCCATAAACTTGCATGATGGTTGGATCGTCCGATACAAAACCCACATCCGAGAACATAACGTAAGCACCAAGCACCATGTAAAGAATAATAGCCGAAGCCTCGAAACGGAACTCCCAAGGTGTCACATCAATATTCTCATTGACTGGCATCACGTACTCAGACTCACGCGGCATAAAGTAACCAATGATGAACATCAACGCGGTACATACCACGAACAGAATCGCTAATTGATGTAGGAAGTGAATCGGAGTTTTGAACACCAACTGCATTGCAGCGTAAGAACTTACAAACACCACCAACGCCACTTTCGCCGCTACAGCTGGTACACGTTTAGAGATATAGCCGACAAACACGATAGTGAAGATTGGCACACTGAAGAAACCTGCCACCATTTGTAGATATTGGAACAAACCTTCTGGTGCGTACATGATGAATGGTGCGATACATACCGAGATAATCGCAATCACGACACCAAAAATACGCCCTTTACCCACTAGCTCTTCATCGGTTTTACCTTGTCCGAATAGCGGCTTATACACGTTCAATGCAAACAGAGTCGTTGAGCTGTTCAACACACCATTAAAGGTACTCAAAATCGCACCAAACATCACCGCAACGAAGAAGCCCACTAGCGGCTTAGGCAAAACTTCATTAACTAAACGGGTGTACATGGTGTCTGGATTACCCGCATCAGCGCCAAACATATGGAAAGCAATGATACCCGGAATGATCAAAAACAGCGGAGAGATGACCTTAATCGCACCGGCAAGGATTACACCTTTCTGACCTTCTTTCAGGTTCTTAGCACCCAATGCGCGTTGAATGATAGATTGGTCAGTACCCCAGTAATACAAGTTCACCAAAAGCAGACCTGTGAACAATGTTGAGAACGGCAGTGGATCGGTTTCTGTACCCACCGATTGAAGCTTCTCTGGCGCGGCATAAAGCAGAATATCTAAGCCAGCACCGAAACTCCCCTCGCCCAACACCATTAAACCAAATACAGGGATCATCATGCCGCCGACAATCAAGCCTACACCATTAATGGTATCTGCAATTACAACCGCCTTTAGGCCACCATAAATCGCGTAAAAGAAGCCAAGTAGACCAATCGTCGCCGAAATCAGTGCAATTGAACTAAACTCTGAAATATTTAGCAGGGCCTGAACATCGAAGATTTCACCCAAAACAACAGCGCCCGCGTAAAGTGTGGTAGGCAAAATGTTGATCACGTATTGGCACAAGAAAAGTAACGTCACAAACTTCTTCACCGACATGTCGTAGCGGCTCTCTAAGAAATCAGGAATGGTGGTGATACCTTGTTTCAAATAACGAGGAACTAACATTAAAGCAATAATCACCAAGGTGACACCAGAAGCCACTTCCCAACCCATGACACTCATGTTGTGGGTGTAAGATTGTGCGCTCATGCCCACGAAACTGGTGGCACTCAAGTTCGTTAAGATAAGTGAGCTGGCAATTAAGCCACCGGTTAAGCTTCTTCCGCCAAGAAAGAAACCATCTTGTGAGGTGTTTTTGTCATTTTTCACTTTGTTGTAGGTAAACGCGACTACAAACCCAGTAAATAACAAAAATGACAACAGAACGGTAATAGACATTTTGTTTTCCTTAAGTTGAGTTATTGCGGCAGCAATACCTCGCTGCCGATTATAATTTTTATATTTAGATTTTTATTTGTAGGGGTACTCAGAGTCAGAGATTCACATCTTTTTTAGATGCACAATCAAGGCAGACTCTGGGTCGAGAATAGGTAAGGTCAATCCAATCTCTTTGAGGTTATCGCCGCTTAAAGTCAGAGTTTTATCTAACCATTGAGGGCGTTGCTTCATGAGCTGGAAACTGGTTTGTGGCATCTCCACTAACTTCACTTGATACAGCGCACTGTCTTCCACGCAGCTAATACGAAGTGGTGATGGCAGAGCGTATTCAGGCATGGCCAACTGACACACGGTGATCAGCATTTCATCATCATTCTGCACCCCATAGATGTTCTGGTTTTTGTCCGCGGGATCCATGCGGAAACTACGACCTGAGTGCAAAATATGGCGGAACTGCTTATGCAGAGAGATGTAGTGAGAGAAAGCTTGCTTCTCTTGTTGCGACTCTTTAACCGGGTCAAGTTCAACGCCCATGTGCCCCATCAAAGCGGTGACACCACGCATATTGATACTGTGACGACGATTGGTTGAATGGCACTCAGCAGGGCCAATGTGCGCACCCATAACTTCTGGTGGGAAGAAGTAGCTCATGCCTTTTTGAATGGCTTGTCGTTCCAATGCATCGTTACAATCGGATGCCCAGAATCGATGTGTTCTTTTAAGGATTTCAAAATCAATGCGACCACCGCCTGATGAGCAAGATTCAATCTCGACCTTAGGGTGTGCTTGATTCAGTTGATCAACGAGACGATACAAGGCTTGAGTTTGACCATGCACCGCCGCCTTACCTTGGTGGCCCGGCTGAACTAATTCACGGTTCATATCCCACTTAAAGTAGCCGATATTGTACGTAGTCAGAAGCGTATCAAGGCGAGAGAACAAGTAGTCAAAACACGCTTCATTCTGCAAGTCTAAAACATACTGCCAACGACCAGAGGGTTGATGATAACCTTGCAAACCAAGCACCCAATCAGGGTGGTTACGGTATAGGTTTGAGTCTTGGCTGACCATCTCAGGTTCAACCCACAACCCGAACTCCATCCCCTGTTGGTTAACGTGTTCAATCACAGGTTCTAAGCCATTTGGGTATTTCACTTCATCGAGGTACCAATCGCCTAATGCCGTTCGTTCACCATCACGACCAATAAACCAACCATCATCAATAATGAATCGTTCAACACCCATCGCGCTGGCTTCCGTTGCCATCCGCATAATGTATTCCGGTTTATGGTCGAAGTAGATACCCTCCCAAGTATTCAAGTGCACTGGGCGAGGTTTATCGGTAGGGAATTGAATAATGTTGTCACGAACAAACTGCTGAAAACGTTGAGCAATACCGTTCAAACCAGAATTGCTGTAACAGCCATAGAGCCAAGGTGTCTGGTAAGTTGCCTCTGGTTCTAGAATCGATTCACCCGCTAGCAATAACTCTCCCGCTTGTACAAAGCGGCGGCCATCACTACGTACATCAGCGCGCATTTGGTGGTTACCACTCCAACCTAAATGGAAGCCCCACACCAAGCCGTTCTGCTCTGAGAACCCTTGAGTGCCTGCAAACATGCCAGGGAAGTTTTCATGTGAAGTACGACCGCGACGGTTCTCTTGCATGAAGCCGCCGTGTTCAAAACGCTGACGTTGCGTTTGGAACTCATGACACCAACGGCCATGGAACGTCATAAGCTCGTTAGCATGATTCGGCAATGGCAGCGTTGAAGAAAGCTTGTTCAAGTAGTATTTATTGCTGCCTTTATTGGTGACGGTTACACGCTTTTGGACGACGTCAGATTCGAAATCCAGCTTAATCTCTACCTTAAGGTTCAGTTGAGCAACCTTGTCTTCAAGGAAAAAACACGCCTCTTGATCTTGAGCATCGTAACGAACGGTCTTAAAGACAGGAGCCCAATCACGCCCTTCTCTGTGACCTTCAATGCCTGGAGCGTTAAAGTGTCCACTGCCTAACTCAGGGCAAAGAGAAAGTGGCACATCCACATCAAGTCGAGCTTGAGAAATCGGTCTTTCTGTCGAAAGCAGAAGATCTTCATCAATACTTGCGATCTTTGCCCCCCAATGCAAAACCTCTGGAACACGCCCTGATTTAATGATCAAACTATGGTTTTTACTCTTTAAGTGAATAAATTCGTTCATTACTAATCTCTATTGTTTTCGTAAACATAATATAGAAATAATAGTGAACCCATCACGCCAGATTAGTATCCAAAACCCACAAAATCGTGATGTAAATTGGCTTTAATATTCGAAAAATTTGCACAAGATCGACTGTTTCCGGAAACATTTTTAATGTTTTAAAAGACATTTATTTGAGAGTGAGCAGAGTTTAGTTTGGTAAATTTCGGTAGGATTATTTCACTCTAAAATATTCGATGAGCAGAGCGATGAGTATCACCTTCAAAGACGTAGCAAAACTGGCAGGGGTATCTACCCAGACAGTATCTCGAGTAACCAATGGCTCACAAGACGTCGCGGAATCCACCCGCAACAAGGTTAACGCCGCCATAAAGCAACTGGGTTATGTACCCAATAAAGGTGCTCAAATGCTCAGTCGAGCCAAGTCCACCAGCGTTGGTTTAGTCACGCTCGATATGGCACTGCATGGCGCAGCAATGATCGCCAATGGCGTGCGAATGCAGGCTCATGATATGGGTTATGGCGTCGCTTTCTCTGTTGTTTCCGAGCCTAATCTCGCGAACACCCGTGAGGCTATTCGTGAACTGATGGCTCAACAGGTCGACAGCATCATTCTCAATGTGCCTTTAAAGAGTGCAGACGCCGAATTGCTGGTAGAACAATATCAACACTTGAACCTCATCTTCATTGATGTCCCTTCTAACAGCCAAGTTAACTATATATGCGGCGATCACGCCGAGGGCGCAAAGCTGGCGGCTCAGCATCTTATTGAAAATGGTCGCTCTGAATACTTGTTGATCAGCGGGCCTAACGAATCCAGTGCCTCACAAATCCGTCTTCAGAGTTGGTTGGGTGTGCTATCAGATGCAAACTGTCAGGTACAGTTTCAACATCAAGGAAACTGGCAAGCGGAAAGTGGCTACCTTGGCATTCGAGACGCCGTTGCGAAACAAATCCCATTTGATGCTGTGTTGGTCGCCAGTGATCAAATGGCATTAGGGGTTTTACGCGCACTGCAAGAACTGCAGATTCCAGTCCCTGACAAGGTTGCGGTCGTCGGCTTTGATGGCATCGAGGACAGTGCGTTTTTTAATCCACCACTGACCACCATCAAACAAGACTTCACCACGATTGGTCGACAAGCTGTGGTACTTGCAGAGAAGCTCAACGCTAACTCACAAGATGCTTTACTGCAGCACCATATCGAAACTGCATTACTCCCAAGAGAAAGCAGCCAACCTAAGGTGACGGCTCACTATGAAAAACAAGAGATCGAGCAACTGCTGAAAAGAATTCAGACCCTTTTGCCAGAATCGACATAAAAGAAAAAGCGCTAGGGGGAGCTAGCGCTTTAAGACCAACTAAGTCCGTTTAGCCTGGTAGTTTTTTAAGCTATATCATGAGGATATAACCAATTTTTTTACTTAGGTAAATCAAAAAGCCTATTCTTTACGACTGCCTTGAGTCGTAAATTAAGTATAGTCGGGTTCTTATAATAAACCGGATTTTTCTAAAATTAATTCATATGAATTTGACGATTAACCGACACAATAAACTATTCGGAAATCACAGATGAGATCGCATTAGTAATCAACTTTCTAAGTAGTTTATTTTTATCATCTAAATGCTTTGCCTTTCTATAAACAAGCTGGATATCAAAATCTGGAACATCAATAGGTGGCTTCACAGCTAGTAAGGTTTCTTCACTATCAATATCCTTGCGCACGACTAGCTTGGGGACAATACACAATAGTTCTCTGCCACGAATGAGTCGTTTAACAGTTAAAAAGTTACTGGAAGATATCGCGACTTTCCGGCTTAAGCCGAGTTCACCTAAACGAGTGTCCACTCCCGTCTTTAAAGCCCCTGCAGGGGAAACAAGCGCGTGCTCGACAGCAACAAATTGTTCTAGCGACATCGGCTCCTCAATAGATAGAACCGATTGATCAAGTAAACAAACATGTTGCTCCGTATACAAATGCTTTGTTCGATATTGCTTTGGTACCTCACCAAAGCTGCCTATCGTCATATCAAGCTTGGCATCGTCAAAGACTTGCTGATAGTTAGATCGATTTACGTTGAACAACGCAATTTGAGAATCAGGAGAGGACTGTTTAATGAGATCAAACAACACTGGAGCAAACATCTGCTCGGCATAATCGGTAAGACCAATCTTCCAACTGCCTTTGTAAGTTGTTGCATCAAATGATTTAGAGAGTAGTACTTCAGATTGAATGGTATTGAGCAAGGCATCGACAGTACTGGATAATTCAATCGCTCTATCCGTTGCTTCCATCTTGCTACCTACCCGCTCAAACAGAGGATCATCAAACAACTTTCGAAGTCGTTGAAGGCTATGACTCATTGCAGACTGACTGACATAACAGCGCTCAGCCGCTTTACTTACACTGTTCGTTTTGTATAACGCTTGCAGAGCTATCAATAAGTTAAGATCGATACCTTTCCAGTTAAAATCAGCCATCCAGAAGAACCTATTTCATTAATAGTTATAATTAAAACAATTAATTTGAATCATAGTGCAAGTCACCATAAATTACGCTAAACATTTATCTGGAATCGATCATGCTTTCAATTTTTAAAACATTTTTCTGGCTTGGCTGGATTAGCTTTGGTGGGCCAGCTGCGCACATTGGCTACTTCCGTAAAACCTTTGTTGAGAAGCTTAATTGGCTATCTGATGAAGAGTACGGGCAAATTGTCGCGCTTAGTCAATTTCTACCCGGCCCAGGTTCAAGCCAAGTTGGCTTTGCGGTTGGCTACAAAAGAGGTGGCTTAACGGGTGCGATTGCAGCGTTTATCGGCTTTACTTCCCCGTCTGTCATCTTAATGTTGATATTAGCTTTGGTGAGCAATCAACTATTGGAAGCACCTCTGTTTAATTCAATCATTCACGGTTTGAAGCTACTCGCAGTGGTGGTGGTTGCTGATGCCACATTTGGCATGTACAAAAACTTTTGCCAATCGAAAGTCGCGACCGCTTTATGTGTCATGACTGCCGTGGTTCTCCTGTTGCTTCCTGGGATCTGGCCACAAATCTTGGTACTTCTATTTGCCGCAATCATTGGCAGCAAGTTTTTGACCTCACAAGACATCAAAACGGTTCCATCAACACACAAGATCTCCATAACACCGCTCGTTATTTTTGTTGCGCTGTTGGTTGGCCTTCCTCTGTTCAGTGCATACTCTCAAGGTATTGAAGTATTTGGTCTGTTCTATCAAGCTGGCAGCTTAGTATTCGGTGGCGGTCACGTGGTACTTCCGTTGCTACAAAATGGTATTGGTGACCAACTGTCTCAAGATGCCTTCTTAACAGGTTATGCAGCAGCACAGGCAGTACCAGGGCCTATGTTTACACTTGCGACTTACTTAGGTTATGTATTGATGCCATCGGCACCGATCACAGGCGCACTACTCGCAACGATTGCTGTGTTCTTGCCGGGCTTCTTATTACTATTAGGTGTGTTGAAAAACTGGCAAGCAATTGCGAGTAAACCTTTGGTGGCTGGCGCTCTTACTGGTGTGAATGCGGCGGTTGTCGGTTTATTGTTGGCAGCGCTATATCAACCGATCTTCACAAGCGCAGTGAGCAATGGTTTAGACTTCGCTTTGATCATTGTTGGCGTGTGGCTACTAAAAACAATGAAGATGCCAATCGTATGGATGGTAGCTCTGTTTATTGCAATAGGGTTTGGACTCGGAGTTATTTAATATAATGCCCACTAATTCTAATTAGTGGGCATTATAATTTTCGGATTATGCGACCGTTGAGATAGTGGTTATTCTTCTATCTGTGTAGAGGCTGGACTGGCATCGTCTTGGTTAAAAGACTCTGGGGGAATATACACATCAGCACGTCTGTTTTGAGCTCTACCTTGAGAAGTTCTGTTACTTGCGATTGGCTCAGACTCACCCAATGATTTCAGGGTCATTTTCTCTTTTTCAACACCGTAAGTGAAAAGCTGTTTAGAAGTGCTTTGAGCTCGATCTAGCCCCAACCCTTGGTTGTAAGCTTCACTGCCCACCCAATCGGTATGGCCTTCAACCGTCACTAAGTAGTCATTGTCTGCGAGATGTTTTGCCACATCAACAAGCACTTCACGAGCAAGAGGGGTCAGATAATAACGATCAAAGGCGAAGTTAACACGAGCAACAAGCTGCCCTTTGTCACTATCAAAGCTAGCAATACCAAGGTTTGATATATAAGTGAGACAATCACTTGGATCAGTGATCAACTGTGAGCGCTTAAGAAGCTCCCACTTGAGAGCTGGATCATGACTTCCCTCATGAATTTGCCAATAGCCATCACGATGACTAGCCACCCCTTGAACTTCACCAATTTCGATGGTGTGAGAATACTCTGAAAAAGTATTCCCACAATATTCTACTACCTGATCACTAATCTCCTGCCCATAACTAGAGAAAGAAACAAGCATACCTATTGCTAGCATTGTATTTTTCATCTTTACTCACCCATATAGTCTCGATACACCAGTACCTCGAGATCCTTTCTCAATTAAATTTTGAATACGTTCAATCAATTCTTCGCGACTACGTACATCGATAATATCTTCATCAGGATTTAAGACACACTTCTGAAATCCATTTTGTTTAGTCGCATCAAAATCAACACCTATAACACCTATATACAGGCTGCCATCCTCAGATTGAAAGTGCTCTCTTGCAGCATTGCACATATTGGCATCAACTAAGTCGGGTAAAATACTCGTATATGGATATTCTTGACCATCACTCAAAATAATCATAATTTTGACTCTTTGACTGTATTCATCAATCTCCTGCTGACTAGCCGAATTACTTGGCATACCATCATTAAGTACTTGAAGCCCTCTTAAAATACCTTGATATGAAGCCGTATTGCCTCCTGAATTCATATCCTGCATTTCTTCAATCAAATCAGAATCACTGGTAAGAGGAATAACATAGTGACCTATGCCATTAGTCATCGTCATTGAGCTATTGTAAATAACATTAGTATCCGCTCTAAAGTCAAATTTTAAATCTGTATTATCTCTTTTATAGTTAAACATATCATCAACAGATTTCTGATAATCTATATACTCTGGTATTTCAAGACGTCTAGATTTAATATTTAAAACATCCAACACTCTCTTAGCTTGTTTGTGCTGATTATTATTCCCAATATTAGGGCAATCAAATATATCATCGGCACAATCTTCGACTTCACTTAATGTTCTTTTTGACCAAAAACGCCAATTGACTTTTTCATACGTTTTAGAGGAAACAGAAGAGTGGTAATCACTTCTATACCTCAACTGACTTCCTGAGAATAAATTGTTATTAATTTTATCCTGAACTCTGAGGTTAAAAGGAACAATCGCTAGACGGTTAAGCACTGTAGAATCACCTTCACGCACAACCAAAATATTATCAGCAAGATCTGAAACAGCTAGTTTGAGAGTTTGAATCTTTGTATTTACATCACCACTTGCCCCACTCCAATCCCGATTCATTGATCCTGAAAAGTCAGTGACTAGCACAATGTCTACTAATTTATCACCTAGATAGTAAGGATATTTCGCGGCGAGCGCTGAGCCTGCAAGCTTTTGATTTTCATCGAATGAGGGAATTAAATTACTCGCAAACCACGAATTATGGGTAGTCACTGCTGCAACTTCATATTGAATTTTCTCGGTATCATCATTCGCCGCAGTTGGCTCCTCATAAGTCCTTACTGTCGTGATATCTATATGCTCGATACTACGCACATAATCATCAACATATCGAGTCGCTAAAGCATCTGCTTCATTCGATTTATCATCAATTGTTATTGCAAGGGCAGCAGCTTGTGCAGCATCTCTCAAACGACTTGTTTCTTGTATATATCGAGTTCCCTCGAGTGCAAAAACTGACACGCCTAACAAAGGTATTAACGTCAGTCCAAGCCAAATTGCGGCAATACCTCTCTGACGATGAGGACCGCGATTAAATGTATTTGGGTTTATCATATCTACCTCCCAACCATCACCGAACTCGATGAAATGGTTATTTCTGATAAATTAGCAATCCCCAACAAACGTGCAAACCAAGATGAATTACTTTCACATAATGACACTTGGTAAAGAGGGAAAGAGACTCCGTTCTCTACAGGAACCAAAGCCTCTTTCGATGAAATTAATGGTACATTACAACCTAAGTTGTTGAACTGGTCACTTTCGAATGAATCAATATTTGCAGCAGAGCCATCGTGCATAGCTTCAACTCTCAGCGCTACGCTTTCTGGAGCTGTGTTTAGCAGACGAGCGGCAATAATGACCATTTCATCTCTATCATCACCAGTTAAGATGACATTTTCATCATAATATCGAGTGCGCTCTTTCATTACGTTAACCAGAGCAAAACTCACTCGGTCGAGTTTTGCTCTAACCAATAACTTATGACTCACGTCACTCATAAAATAAAATATGGCTATAACGACAAATAAAATGAGTGCTAACTCAACGGTAAAGGCGCCACGCTGCAGTGTTGAGTTGCGTTTTTTTCGAAAGCCTCCATTGTTTGTTAATTCCGATATGTTCATCTAACACTCTCCCAACCCTCGTGCTCGAGAGTAAGTAACACTGAAGATGAAATTATTTCAGAATTTCCACCAAGCAAAGGTAAAATAGGTTCATATTGATAACTCAATGATATTTCGGCAAAGGAATATCCCGAATCATCAATCAGCATATCGGCATCATTAAGATAATTATCAGATAAAAGATCCTCATAGCTCACATAATATTTACCTGCCATTGAAAAGTTATCAACAGGCGTCAGTGAAGACCATAATTTACTTTCATCATTCATCACGTTGAAAAAGCTGGTATTATAACTGGTGTATGAATCATCTCCCTGAAAAACAGTCGTTGACCTAACCGATTCTCTGAGCGCAAACTCAACCAAATTTGAGACGTAAATCCGATACGCCATTTCGAATATCATTACCGTCGCCGTGATGAGAATGATGATGCCTAAAGCCACCTCGACGGTTAGAGACCCCTTAGCATACTTGACTATTCTTCTCATATTGAACTCCCAGCGCCTGAAGATAGGCGTCTAGACATGGTTGTAACTTCATTGATTGAATAACTACTACCTAAAACATCACTGGCTTGTTTAACATGACCTAACTTAATCAAAGCAATAGCTAAATTTGCCTGAACTTTTTTATTTTTAGGATCAGACAAGTACAATGGAAGTAATAAATCAATCACTTCTTGATATCTTCCATCAGCAAACTTAATCAATGCCAAATTATTCTTTATCGCAGTATCATTGTAGCCTTTGATTCTGGCATTATTAAAATATTTCTCGGCTAACTCATAATCTCCATTCATGCAGTGAGATATCCCCAATAGAACATCTACTTCTGCCGTATTATTTCCCAACTCAATAGAACGTAGATAAGACTCTACCGCCAAAGCATCGTTATGATCTGCATTGTAAACTTGACCTCGTAATTGAGATAACTCCCAATTAACAACTTTCAAGCCTAAAAGATAATCACTATAAAACCTTGCTGATTCAATATCACCCTTATCAAAATAAACTTTAGCTAGCTCCTGCATAGAAACTGTATCGTTGGGTGATTCTTCAAGCTTACCTTTATAATAGGTAACTAAACCATCATAATTACCCACTCGCTCCATGCTATCAACTTTATCGTCTAGACTTAGTTCAGGTTGACTTGAAACGCAACCGGCTAACAACATCAATAAAAGAGTAAAAATAAAATATCCAACCCTCATAATACGCTCCTAAATAAGACCCATTTGAACAAATCCAGGTGCTAAAATTAAGACAACGATAGGCATCATAATAAGTAAAATCAAAGGTATACTCATTTTAGCGGAGAGTTTACCCATCTTTTCCTCAACGGTAAGCAACTGCATTTTACGCATATCCTCAGCTAAATCAGATAAGATCATGGAAATAGAAGACCCGTATTGAATATTTTGAATAATAGTCAAAACAAAGCTCGACATTTCAGGGGAAGGAACGCGTTCAGACAAGTTGTATAAAGCTTTATCGATACCCTGAATCTTGCCAAAGTCTGACGTTTTTTTTATCTGATAGCATAAATCACGATCAAAGGTTTCTAGTTCCTTTGACAAGTAGGCAAAAGATGCCTCTATTGTCATGCCGGTCTGCACACAAACAGACATCATATCTAGTAAATAGGGAAGATTTATCGAAATCTTTCTGACAACCGCCTTTTGCTTTAAACTTAAGATAAGATCAGGGAGGAGTACAGCAGTGATCACACTAACAACCACTAATATAAACTCAGTTTCTATAGCAATGTCCGCTATCCAAACAAAGAATAAGAGAACCGCGAAAAATAAAACTTTAATTGGAAAATAATAAATAGCCAGTTGAGGGCTGTGAATACCAGCATCTCTAATTTTTTGCTCGAGTTCACCTCTGTGCTCTTTACCAAACTTGACAATGAACGAATTAATCCTAGAGGTTTTATGTCTTTTATGTGTTGTACTTAAAAGCATCTCTATTCTTTTTTCTTTCTTCAGGCCAACTAACATATTCATTATTAGATACAAACCTAAAGCCACCGAAATTAGTAGGATAATAGTATTCATAATCTTACCCTTTTAACAAGAACCCATACGATAAATAGTCCTAACAACTCACTACCTAACACATAATAAAGTATCCATTGTCCTTCTGGGTCATGTAGAATAAATTGAATATTATCTGGATTCACAAAATTTAGCATAATAGCAAAACACAACGGTATAGCTGCCACTATTTTGGCTGATATTCTCGCTTCAGACGTCATCGCCATTTTTTTTCTTTCCATTGCACGTGCATCGACTAACACTCTAATCAGCCTAGCTAACACTCCCTTAAGTTGGCCTCCACGATTCAGATTGGCTCTTATTGCAATCGTAAAAAAAATGTATTCTGGGTAGGGAAAAACCTCACAAGATCGTTTTAAAACATCCTCAGAACTTTCACCTAGACGAAGTCGGTCACCCATTAACTTAAATTCACGTCCAACTTCACCATCCATATTCCCCCCAACAAATACAAATGCCTGCATCAAACTTTCACCAGCAGTCACCGCACTCATTAATATATTCAGTGCATCAGGAAATGTCCGCTGAAATATTTTTCTCCTCACAGTTTTCAGTCTGAAGTAACCGAATAATAACAAACACAAGATTGAAGCTGCCAGAATAAACACTGAACGAATGTAAAAAAAATGATACACAATATAATAAGATATCGCAGTACTAAAAATGACATAAAGCAATATAATAAGCTTAGATCTTGAACCTAATATCCCTATAGTTGGATGTATATCTCTTCGAATGTTTCTCCAACTCGCCTTAGGGAGCAGTCCACTTATATCAATAACTGAAATATCATCTTCTTTTTGCGCATTTTTCAATTCTGGAAAATAATCAACCACTTTTGATTTTTTATCATCAAAGAGTAAAAATATAGCAATTCCAAATAAAATAAAAGAGATCCAAATGATCATGTCCCTACCCCTTTAAAGGATTCCATCAGTTCATTATATAAACCGAAAAAGTGGGCTTTTCGTACCAAGTGGGATCGCTGCATGATACCTTCTGTAACAAACTTGCCTTTTACATTCTCACCATAATTGACTTCATCATATTGGAAGGAAAATATCTCTTCCATGACAACACTATCCCCTTCAATTCCGACAATTTCTGAGATGCTTGTTACTTTTCGAGAGCCATCTCGTAAACGGTTCACTTGCACAACCAGTTCAATTGAGCTGACGATAGCCTTACGAATAGCATCCAATGGCTGGTTTAAGTTTGCCATCATAATCATAGATTCGACTCGGCTGATAGCATCTCTTGGTGTATTAGCATGTAGGGTAGACATAGACCCTTCGTGACCGGTGTTCATCGCCTGCAGCATCTCAAACGCTTCTGAACCACGACACTCACCAAGAATAATGCGATCAGGTCGCATACGAAGCGCGTTAATCACCAAATCTCGCTGCGTCACGAGACCTGTACTTTCAATACTCTTAGTTCGCGTTTCAAGTCGAACTAAATTAGGCTGTTGAAGCCGAAGTTCAGCAGCGTCTTCTATTGTTATCACCCTCTCATCATCACTAATATAATGTGATAAAGCATTGAGTAACGTTGTTTTACCTGAACCTGTACCACCAGAAATCAAAATATTTAACCGACAACGAGAAGCAATCGATAGCGCCCTTGCCATATCTAAAGACATAGAATTAAATTCGACCAAAGATTCCATCGTGATATTTTGCTCACGGAACTTACGAATAGAAATCGTCGTACCATCTAAAGCAATCGGAGGAATAACGATATTTACTCGGCTACCATCTTCGAGTCGGGCATCCACTGTAGGGGATAGCTCATCAACTCGGCGACCAACTCGAGAAGCGATTTGTTTAGCAATATTGAGAAGTTGGTCTTCATTGACAAAAGTAATATCTGAACGTTCCAATTTACCGTACTTTTCATAAAATACTTCATTTGGGCCATTAACAAGTATGTCAGTTATCGAAAAGTCTTCAACAAGCGGTTGAATAGGTCCTAATCCAAATAGCTCATCTAGCATACTTTTAACAATACTTGACCGCATCATTGCCGTTACTGGACGCTCATTATTGCTAGAAAGTACATCAACAGCACTTCTAACTTGTCCCTCTAAATCATTGCGATTCATGGTTTGAATCGCTTCGACATCAAGCGCTTCAAAAATCTGAGTGCGAAAAGATATATATAGCTCTTTAGTTGTGCTCATCGTGCCACCAGTCTATTTAACCAACCCTGATGTTTTTGCACTGATTGACCATTTATTAAGTTTGATAGGTCCTCAATTGTTTTACGAATACTTTTCTCATGTTTATGTGCTCGCTTACCTTCTACAATTAAATGAGACAGCCTTTTACAATAAGGCATATCAATATCAACTTTTGATTCAAGGTATTTTGTTATATCACTTTGTCCAATAACGAATGTACTCTCTGGTCTATGATGGTTGGCCAGAGTAATTATTCGAGTTCGACGACTTTGTGACACTTGATTTTGTTCGAGTGCTGATAGCAATGCACGTGCATTTCTTACTGATGAAACGGAAGGTTCTAGGACAACGATGATTACATCATAAATTTCTATTAATGCATGTGGGGTAATTTTAAAGTCGATACTTCCAGAAAAATCCTCGATAATAAAATTAGCACTTCTATTTAATAGTTCACATAATGTTTGATTATAATCATAAATGAATTTTTGGTCTTGCTCTCCTTGCAATGACAGCAGTCTAAAATTTTTCCTCACTTGCGTTAAATAACTTAACGCTCCGTCATTATCTAATTCATGAATTGGGACAGAATATTCATCAATCAATCTAGATTGAAAATTTTCCAAACCAATTAACACATCGATATTTGAGTCACTGTATTGGTGATCGACTAATATTGTATCAATACTTTGCGTAGATAACATTGAACTCAACTCAGTGGAAATCAGAGAAGTACCAACCCCACCTTTACTACCCACAACAGCAACGCGCTTTGCCTTACGCTTTTCACTCACACCAGAAAAAGATTCTAAATTTGCTTGAACATTTAGTATAAAGTCAGAAAATTCAAACTTATTAATAGGCCAATATAGATAGTAAAATCCCATTTCTTTTAATTCACGAAGCTTAACTATAGAGTCCTGCTGTCCTATAATGATCAGCCCTTTTCGGGTAGGAAGATGACTAGCGAAATTTTGAGCATCGTCCGCCATTGTTTCTGAGTTACATAACTCCAGTAAAACAATGTTTGATTTTTGTTCTTCATAAAACTTTTTATTTACATCCGTGTTTTTAATAAATTGTGGTTCATCCCAACCTTCAAATTGAAACATTTCTTTTACGAGATCAACACACTCCTGCGATTGATACACTAATACGCAATCAGATGGACCATTATTAATGCCTGACAAATCTTCCGAAGCTGCGGACTCTTTCATTGTTTTAACTAAATCAAACATTATAATCCCTCCACGAGCCTTTCCTTGTGAATAACCTGCCCCACTCTTGCCGCTTCCACAAAACAGTTTTGGCTTACATCAACACCTTCTACAGAAGCAAACTTACACTTTTCCTGCAATAGAGAGTGGTAGATCACTGTAATTTTAAGATCTTTGTCTAATTCGATATTTTTATGCACACTGAACGACTCAGCAGACAGTGGTAACTTTTCAAATTCATTCACAACATTGTCAATCAAATTTTTTGAATTTCTATTCCTATACTCAAATTTATAAGAGGCTCCGGGATCTATATCGTTAACTTTAGCGATAAGATTACTTAACTGCTCTTTGGTTTCAGGAATAGATTTGACACTAAATTTATAGATATGAGTCTCTGGGTAGACTAAGTATTCACTACCTTTGCCATTAAGATAACGCTCCGTGCAACCCGAGATAAGAAACATCATGACCACTATTACAATTAATTTCTTCATTGTATAAATCCTCCTTGAGATAACAGTTCAATTGTAGGATCACTACCACTGTTTGCTTCAGCTGGAGAATCGATATTGAGCCAACGATGAAATGTAGAAGTCTTATGCATTTGAGGCAGCTGTACCTTCTTACTTTTTATTGGTTGAACCAAATTCACTGTCGCGACAATTAACAATTCGGTTCTTCTTCTATCTGTCGAAGATTTTCTAAATGCCGCGCCTAAAATTGGAATATCACCGAGTAGGGGGGTTTTCTGTAACTCTTCCAAGTCAGAGCTGCTCATTAGCCCGCCCAGTACGAAACTGTCACCATCACCCAACTCGATCGTCGTCATGGCTCTACGCGTTGCCAATTGTGGAACCTCAATGCCTGCCGCTCGAATATACCGCTCGACTTCGCTCACTTCGGGAAGCAACTGCATACGAATACGCTCTTCGCTCATCACATTGGCCGTCAAACTCAAACGAACACCGAACTCTTTAAACGTAATGTTTATATTATTGTTCGTGGTTACGATTACGGGAATTTCCCCACCGACTAAGAAGCTCGCGGACTCACCGGAAATAACGGTCAGATTTGGTTCTGCTAAAATTTGCGCGACATTTTCATTGCCCAATGCTGTAATAACAGTTGTAAGGTCAGCAGCGTCGAACTGTTGGAATAGAAATTCTCCGACACCAGCCCCCACGCTTGACCAATCAACACCGACTGTCTGCGCAAAATTTTCAGTTACTTGAGCGACCGAGATTTTGACATTAACCTGTTGCGCTGTTGCGACCTCAAGTAGCTCTAAAATCCCATCCCAAGTCATATTTCTAGCAAAAATCATATCTTGTGGTTCTGGAATATCGATAAGATCGGTTTCTATTTCAAGCAATCGAGTGGCTTCATACCTTGCTACTTTCTCACGCCCCAGCAGGGTTGCGACCATCCGATATATATCATCA
This sequence comes from Vibrio sp. 10N.286.51.E5, assembly GCF_041469125.1. Classification (NCBI taxonomy): domain Bacteria; kingdom Pseudomonadati; phylum Pseudomonadota; class Gammaproteobacteria; order Vibrionales; family Vibrionaceae; genus Vibrio; species Vibrio sp. 10N.286.51.E5. The sequence goes on from NZ_JBFRJZ010000044.1 coordinate 169,581, forward strand.
CGCTGCTGGTTAGAATCAACCACACCGCTTACCGCAACTTGCATTCCGACGGACTCTAGCTTAATGTCTAGCTTTGGATAATGGAGTTTAATCTGGCGACGAACTTGGCTCAGATCCACATCGACGATGATTTTCTCGGACAATAGTAATTTATTGTTTTTGCCATAGATTTCGAGTCGCGCTTGCCCCACTTCTTTTGCAAAAACGACAATTGTTTTTTCATCGATAACATTATAATCGGCTATATCTGGTGCGCTAATAAACACTGTTGTGATCGTTTCATTGAGAGAGATATGCTGTCCTTCAAATTGAGTAATGTATCGCTGTGAAGCGAATACCATTGAGTTTATCAACAGCAGATTCATCACTAATACCCATCTCGTTATCTTTGCTGTTATACCCATTACAGTTCGCCCCCTTGAACGGTCTGACGTCTTGAACCTCTTAACTCCGACACTCCACTATAATTTTCAATAACATTTCTAACGTCAGCATCAATCGGAACTTCATAGCTATTACTGCGATACACCTCCAAGTGCATCGTTTTTTCAGCAAGCGACACTCTTGCAATATCTACCGGATCAATCTCAATAATGACAACAGCTTGCCCGGTTTCCTCACCTGCGGATGCCGCCGGCTGAAACGTAGAATCGAGATTACCATCATCACCTTTGCTGCCACTCGACGTACCGAGCACCTTAGCTCGCTTAAGAAGCAAATTAGCATTAACACCATTAAAGCCAATACGTCTATCAAGGTCACCGGACAGATTTTCCACCGGCGAGCTTATTGATAACACATCAACATAAATTCCAGGTCTTATATAATCTAATATTAGGTTAGTACTGCTGACTAATAGTGGGTAAGGCTCTTTACCTTCTGATATAAGCAAATCAATATATCCAGGAGAACCTTTTTTATTTTGGTATTCGGGTAAAACCAAATCACCTTGGGATAAATTTCTATTAAGTAATGTGGCTGGAGAAAAATCTAAATTTACATCAGCCTTAATCCCTTCCCCAATGGCCAAACTCTTAAGAATTTGCTCTCTCTTAACCAAAGAAGCATCGATCGGTTTCCCCTTAACGAGTTGGATGTTTGCTCGCCAGACCTGAACGTATTCTTCAGTTTTTTCAACCGTAGGTTCACTCGTCTTATTTAGGTTCTGATATATTCCATAACCGCCGATTGCAACAGCTGCTACAGCAACAAACAGACTGAGACTTTTTTTCATACAAAACCTCCTGTTACAACATTTTTGAAAATGACCAGAGCAAAACCACTACAGATCGCAACGCCATATGGAATACCTTCATTCGTCGGTTTTAAAGTGCTTAATCCATCCCAAATATTGGAACCATATTTCCCACAAAAATGAAGTAGTAGATAAGTAACAGAAATAACTCCACCAATCAAAATCACCAATATAGTGGCTACAAACATATCGTTCGCTGGTATCGCTAAAGAGAAAGCCCAAATAAGCTTAACATCGCCCCCACCAATAAAATTTGCTAACCAAAAACTAATAAGAACGACACCTAAAACAAAAACAATCAATATCTTACTAAAATCTGAGGTCGTAAACCCTAAAGTAAAAGAAGCTATCGCAATAATTACGACATATAAATTAGGTATTTCTCTCTCCGTTATATCTTTAAAACATATTATCAAACTAAAGAAAATAAGAGTAATAAATGCGGATATATATAACATAATTTACTCTCATAAAAATTTACAAGTAACACTTTATCAAATGAAGTTATTAGCTACCTAATGTCAAATTTCGGTAATATTAGGTAGCTAATCAAACCTAAAATTAGTCGCCAAGGCTAAGATTTGTTTTAATAGTTGCAAACGACGTTTCCAAAGTGTCTACAAAACTAGTCGCATCTGTATAAAAAACTGCGATTAACATGGTTGCCATTGCAACAGCGATTAACCCATATTCAATCGCGGTAACGCCTTTTTCATCATTTTTAAGGTTATTCAAATAATTGAGCATATTTACGTAAAGTTTAGTAATCATGATGCCATCCTTTTTTCATGCTTCTAGTGCAAAGCAATTAGATCTTAGTAATCAGATCACTTTCTCACATTCGTTTACTATCGGTTTCCCCGATATCAAAACCAAAAATACACGCGATTTAAAAGTGGTTATTTTTTCATATTACTTATCTAATTAATTTTAAGGGATTTAGCTTCTAAATTAATATTTATTCTTGAAAATTAAGTTCATTGCACCCAAAGTTAAAATGTGATCTACATCACACTTTAATTTCAAATAGTGCCAATTCAGATTATTAGTATTAGCCTAATACTTACGGTGCAAAGCCTGTAGGAGGGAGATATGAGGCTCACTTTAGACAATTTAATCTCATTTCATACTGTTGCCTCTGAAGGTTCGTTCAGTTGTGCTGCGAGGAAACTAGGTAAATCGCAATCAACGATAAGTGGAGCGATAAAAAATCTAGAACAAGATTTAGGATATTTTCTTTTTGATAGAGGTGGTCACACCGTATCATTAACCGATAAAGGAAAAAAAATATATGCGCTAACCACACCAATAATAAGCAAACACAAAGAGTTAAGTAACATTGCTAAAAATCTATCAAATTCAAATTTAACAAAAATAAAAGTAGGTATTGACCTACTAATGCTAAATTCAAATGTAAGAAATGCTCTTATTGAATTTTCTGAGGAGTTTCCAGAAGTTGAGATAAACGTTGTAACAAAACCAAGCTATATTTTAGGTGATTATATCAATCGTAAGAAAATTGATATCGCGATAGGAAACCCCTATCACAAAACCATCTATAACTTTAATATAGAAGAATTATTTTTAGTTAATTGCATTTGGGTGGCGAGTAAAGAAGTCGTTCAAAACTCAAAATTCAATTCAAAAAACAATCGATTGTTATTGCTTGATGGATATAAAGATATTATTGATTATTCCATCATTTCAAGCCATAACATTTGGGTATTGGATGATATTAGTACTATCCTTGAACTCTGTAGCGCAGGGAAAGGGATAGCCCTTCTTCCACAGCATATCATTGAAACCAAAACAGTAATGAACAAATTAATAAAAATACCCAGTGATACTCAATTGTTTGGTAAACAAATATATGCGTCCATGATCTGGCCATTGCACAGTGAGTTTGGAAAATATCATCAGTGGATTCATAACAGACTAAGAAGTACCTATCACCTATGAAACATGAACAACAGCTCTATTAAAATATGAAGTATCTCTGTCTTTCAGCTTCATTGATATTAATTAGTTTTAATAGTGAGATCTCAGCGAAAGTGACTTATATGAGAGACTCGATAAACTCTTATGAAGAACTGCAAGAAAATCAAAGATTGCAGCGAATTGTGGTTCCGAAAAGCAAAAGAATACACGAAATACGAGCTTCCAAAACCGATCCACCCGTACTTCTATCCCATAAAATCACTGACAGCGTCAGCAATAAATATACAATATATCAAACTCACATTGAGCGTTCTGCAACAAAGTGGGAAATTCCATCATCATTAATCGTTGCTATGATACACGCCGAAAGTTTCTTCGACCCAAATGCTGTTTCCCACGCCTCTGCTATTGGATTAATGCAAATTCTTGTTAATGGTGGGGCTGCTGAAGTTTCACGCGAACTTTATGACAATAGACCTATCAGAGCACAAGATCTCTTTATCCCTGAATTCAATATTGATGTAGGGACCGCTTATTTGCATCTCTTGGAGACGAAGTATCTCAACAACATTCGCTCCTCTAGCGCGAGAAGACTACTAGCAATTGCTTCCTATAACTGTGGCTTATCTAATCTAATGAAATACTCCTTCGGTGATAAAGACATCAGTTCATTCTCCAAAAATATCAATAAGTTATCAGTTGATGAGTTATATACAATGCTAACAACACAATTACGTATTGCAGAAACAAGAACTTACGTAGCAAAAGTGTACAAACTAAACAAGCAATACCAAGCCTTGCTCAACTGATGCATATATTCTTATATGGCGATGGCGATCATTAAATTTCTAACCTAAAATTTGAATTGATAACAGCTCTGGTAATTGAATACAGTGGCAGGGTTGTTTCGATAATATCTTATAATAAACCGTGGACTTACACGTAGCGGATACCGAATCAAAAATAGCTGTAATTTCTTATCAATGTGGCTACAAGGATGTGTCGTATTTTTCAAGAATTTTTAAGAAAAGGACGGGCGTAACCCCTGCAAGCTACAGACGTGCCTGCACAGATAACAGAAAACGCTAATTTTACTCCCTAAAAGAAAAAATCATGGTACATTTAACATGATTTTAACAAAAATAACCAAAAATAACTTAGCGAAAAACATGGAGTTAGACAATGATTCAGCCTAACGAGTTTAGCCAAGAACAAGCAACAGCTCTCCCTACACCCGATGACATGATTTTAAAATGGGCAGAAGAACGCCCAGATGAAGTCTATTTGAAACAGATTATTAACCGCCAATTTGTCGAGTTTACTTATAAAGAAGTAGCCGACAAAGCTCTGAAACTGGCGTCAGCATTAGAAGGACTCGGAGCCCAACCTGGCGATCGAGTCGCTCTCGTATCGAAAAACTGTGCAGAGTGGTTCATCTGCGATCTTGCCATGATGTTAGGAGATTTTGTCAGCGTCCCAATCTTTCCAACAGCGGGGGCAAATACCATTCAGTACTGTATCGAGCATAGTGAAAGTAAAATTGTGATTGCGGGTAAGCTTGACGATCCTAAAGCCACTCAAAAAGTACTTGATGACAATCCGAGCTTGGTGAGTATTTCACTGCCATACGACAGCGCAGCGAAGTGCCAACACACTTTCGAGCAGCTCATTGAGACACATGAACCATCAACCAAACGTCCTCAGCATCACGACGATAAGCTGATGTCACTTGTTTATACATCGGGTACATCAGGGTTACCAAAAGGCGCAATGCTCACCTACGGCGCGTTTACTTGGTCTGTTCAAAGGTTGATTGACCATATTGGAATCCAACCTGGCGACCGCCTGTTTTCTTATCTACCGCTTGCTCATATTACAGAACGCGTTTACATCTTTGGTTCTTCAGTTATGGGGGGCGTGGTTACGGCTTTCCCTGAATCTTTAGACACCTTTATTGATGATGTGAAAATGCATCGCCCTACATTGTTTATCTCAGTTCCTCGCTTATGGACTCTGTTCCAGCAGCGAATCCAAGACAAATTGCCACAGAAGAAACTGAACTTCTTACTGAAGATTCCGTTTATCAACAACATCATTAAGAAGAAGCTTGCTGATGGCTTAGGGTTAGACCAAGCTCGCGTTCTCGGGTGTGGTTCTGCACCTGTATCACCCGCTCTACTCGCATGGTACGAAAGCGTTGGTTTACACATTACCGAAGCGTGGGGGATGACTGAGTCTTTTGCTTACAGCACATTAAATTATCCGTTCAGAGCAGATAAGATTGGTACCGTTGGTAATGCTGGTCCTGGCATTGAACTTAAGATTGCCGAAGATGAAGAGATTTTAGTTCGTGGTAAAGGCCTATTCTCTGGTTACTACAAGAATGATATTGCAACCCAAGAGTCTTTTAACTCGGATGGTTGGCTTCATACCGGTGATATCGGTGATATCGATAGTGAAGGTTACCTAACGATTCGTGGGCGTAAGAAAGATACCTTTAAAACCGCTAAAGGTAAGTTTGTTGCCCCTGTACCAATCGAAAACAAACTGTTTGAGTACAGCCGCGTAGAAATGATGTGTTTGATAGGTCTTGGCCTACCTGGTCCAATCCTACTGGTGGTACCGCATGACTTCCCTAACTTTGACCGAGCTCGTTATGAAAGAACGACAAAGCGCGTTATCGAGAAAATGAACGAGCAGCTTGGTTCACATGAGAAGATCAAAGGTGTACTGATGATTAAGGAACCATGGAGCATTGAGAATGGCGTGTTAACCCCGACTCTCAAAATCAAACGACATATCCTTGAGCAGAAATACCATGAAGTTGGCCATAACTGGCCGAAAGATAAATTGGTGGTTTGGGAAGAATAATCAAAATCGAGAGGGAGCCATTATGGCTCCTTTTTTGGCAGCAAAGTACGCTCAACCTTAGATTAGCCAGTCCCTCCCCTAACACTGCCACTCACTCCCAAAACGATTTTTTCAGTTCCTTATCAACTTGTTCCTGTGTAATCCCTACATCTCTCAACAAATACTCTGGTAGCTCAGACAGCTGCTTTCTGGTTCTACGATTTTGAAAGTACATGCCTAATTTAGAATAGAATTTCTTAATTGATAATGATGACAAAAATGAATGGTTGGTATTTGCGGTTGCTGTGATCGTATCCATAACCTTTCTCCTGTTGATCTCTCGCTTTGTTATGGTCAATAATCGACCAATAGAGCAACATCGACAAACGATAGATACTGGCATTCAGTTAAGGAAAACTAATGTGAGAGAGCGCACCCCACCTTTCCAAGGGATCTACTATTTTTATACTGCGGCTGAAACAGGCAGTTTTAAGCTTGCAGCAGAAAAGCTATTTGTCACGGCTGCAGCAGTCAGCCAACAAATTCGCCAACTTGAAGAATGGTTAGGCGCAGACCTGTTTATTCGTCAGCACCGAAAAATAGTACTCACTCATGAAGGTGAAGTGCTTTACCTGCAAGCTAAGAAAGGCTTTGCTCATATTCAAGATGGGGTAAGACGCATCAACCAAGATCCTAATCCCACTCAGCTATCGATCTCTACCGTACCTTCCTTTGCTCAGCATTGGCTCGTACCGAGAATTGGCAACTTTCGCGATCGCCACCCTGATCTATCTATGTTAATTGAGCCGACCAATAAGCTAGTCACATTTGAAGATTCTAATGTCGATATCTGTGTTCGATATGGTCATGGAAATTACCCTAACATCGAATCACGCTGGTTGATGGACGAGGTCATTTACCCGGTTTGTCACCCTATCTATCAAGAGAAACACGGTATCTATGACATCGACGATCTGCATAAAGCGGAACTGATTGAAGACCGTTGGCCTGATATGGATTGGAATCTATGGTTAGACGTTGCTGGGGCGAAGGCAGGACGTTCATCATTGCAATTTGACGGCTCACATTTTGTTTTAGAGGGTGCATTATCCGTTCAGGGCGTTGCCTTGGTTAAGCACAGCTTGGTGTATCGCTATTTGCAGGAAAAGAAACTCGTCCGAATCGGTAATATCGCGCTGAAGCCTAAATACAATTACTTTTTATGCGCGCCTCCAGGTTACTTCCATCGAGAAAAGATAAAACGCTTCGAAGAATGGATGCAGACTCAAGTTAAATTGTTTGGTGATACAGGTAGAGAAGAGCTTTCGATTATCCACACCGATTACGAACTCAAATGGTCGGATAATTCATAAAGCGAAACTGGTATACTTAGCTCAAATAAATGGCGAGAACATCTCATGACACAAGACAATAATCCACTTCACGGTATCACTCTACAGAAGCTACTGACTGAATTAGTTGAACATTACGGTTGGGAAGAGTTGAGTTACATGGTGAACATCAACTGCTTTAAAAAAGACCCGAGCATTAAATCGAGCTTAAAATTTTTGCGTAAAACAGATTGGGCTCGTACCAAGGTAGAGCAGATTTACATCGACTTAAAGCGTTAATCTCTCCCTACTTTATCTGTCCCGTGTTGATTAAATACGGGACAACCCCTGTGTCTACTTTTTAGGGGCCATATCAATATCACATCTCGCATCTCGCATCTC